>NZ_JABDWM010000023.1:0-70998 GCF_019685295.1 Rhizobium sp. NLR22b | reverse complement strand
TTGCATGCCGCTTCAACCCGGAACTCAGCGCCAAATACGACCTCCTCATCAAAGCCGGCAAGCCGCCGAAGGTCGCCATCACAGCCATCATGCGAAAGATCATCCTGCTGGCAAACGCACTCCTGCGGAAAAACCAAAAATGGACACCAAAAGCCGCTTGATCAAAACGGATACTCTAGCCTCGGCTGCAGCAGTCCGGCCGCTACGATTTACTCGTATTTTCATCGAGTGCTGAACGCAATTTCGCCTGCATCCACTGGAGGTGCTGTTCGAATGCATGCGCGCGGAAACTGGCGTTATTGAGGAAGTTCAATGTGAAGTCCGACAAACGCGTAGGGACGTTGTTCGGCAGAGCCTGCCATTCGGCAAGCGCCACAGGAAGATATCCGCGTATTGCCTGACGGTTCAGCCACGGACGGAGGTGCCGTGCGTCCCACGGTTCGGCACCGATCTGGTGACACATGTCGCCGACGAGTACCGTCCCATTCACGATACGAGCAGCGAGGGGTCGACGTTCCGCCAGCATGGCTTCGGCTGCCTCAAGGCCTTGGTCGAGATTGATCTCGAGCACCTCGATTTCGTTGGCCGAAGCAGTCGGATCCGGCGGAAGCCGCCAATCCTCACCCAACACTTCGGCGGCGCCGCGAAGATAATGATATCCATTGAGCTGCCGCTCTACCTTCTCATAGAGCCTGCGAAGGCCAGCCTTTTCCAACATTTGGAGGACGCGTGGACCAGCCTTGACGAGGGGGTCAAGGACAAAACCGGCTCGGGTGGCGATGATCCTTCGCAAACGTTTCTTCCACCCCTTTCTTCCGGCAAAACGATGGATCTCGAGCAGCCGCTGTATGTCGGGGTGCTTGCGAGCCATCAAGGCATCGGAGCGTCCCTCCTGATGCCTGCGCACCATCTTTCCGGTGAGTGTCATCGTCTGATGTTCGAGATGATAGCCGAGTGCGTCAGGAGCAAAACGAATTGGAACTCCCTTTTTGATCAGACGGAGACCAAATTCGAAGTCTTCTCGTGCACGGGCGAATTGAGGATCGAGCCCGCCCATAGCGTGAAATAGTTCCGCATCCAGCGACAGGTTTCCTGTCAGCACATCGGTAAAAGCGAACCGATGTCCAGGGAGGGACACGCGCTCGAAGTGCCTCGTCCACCATTCGCGGGCGCTGAGGCGGAAGCGGTCCGTCGCAATGTGCGGAAGTGGCGGATAGGGGCCTATCACTACGCCCCCGGGGTGGCGCTGATGTTCACCGACATGCGCCCCAACAAAGTTTTCCCCGGGCTCAATGTCGTCGTCAAGGAAGATCAATAAACGGCCGCTCGCGACCTGCGACCCCGCATTACGGGCGAGTGCCGGACCGACGCCCGGCAACGACAGGGTACGAAGGGGAACGCGGGTACGAAGCGACGCGAGCATTGTCGACGTGTCGTCCTCACAGCCGTCCGCCACAACCAGGATTTCGAATGCGGGGGTCCCATCTCGCTGAGCGTCGAGCTTGCCCAGAAGCGACCTCAGCATGGCGGCACGGTTATGCGTTGGTATGATAACGCTGATGTCAACCATCCTTATGCCCTGCCTTCGCTGCTCGCGCCCGCGCGCGCAGATAACGGACCGGGCCGCTCGCAGCCCCTCTGAACTGGGTTAAGGCGTCGTTGTAAGGCAGGCTGAATTGGTGTGTCTGTCGACGTTGAAAAACTCGCCGAAGAAGCCTGATGTAGGAACGAACCATGCGAGGGAGCGCACGCGGGTTTCCCTCGAACACGAGGGCCTTCGTCAAGATGGCGAACGATGCAGCCTCGTAGCCATACATCTGCTGCTGCAGTTCCTTGCTTGAGCGACGATGGCGGTGCCAGTTCAGAGCCTCGGGATCGTAGATGATCCGATAACCGGCTTCGAGCACACGCCGGAACATGTCCGTGTCGCCACCCGCCAGGCTGAGCGTTCCGGCGTCGAGGGCCTCGTCGAACCATCCTACCGCGTCAACGATGGTTCGGCGCAATGCCATATTGACGCCGGCACCCGCATGCCATCCGGTGAACGGGTCAAGGTTGTGGGCGTCATAGACCTGGCGCCTGAAGCCACGGCAAAAACCGCCAAAATGTTGAAAGGCGATCTGCGAGTCCGTTTCCAGCTCTGCCGCCATGGTGAGGCCGGTTACGGCCAGCACCAGGGGGTCCTCGAAATTGCGAAGCAAGGTTCTAAGCCATAGCGGGTCGGGGACCGCATCGTCGTCGATGAACGCAACGACGTCTGCTCGTGCGTTGCGAAGGGCAGTATTGCGCGCGACGTCGAGACCAGGGCGCGGTTCGCGCAGATATCTCACAGTGTTGAAGCGGCTGACTAAATCTCGCGTGGCGTCGTTCGATGGGGCATTGTCGACGACGAGGATATCGGCCTTATCGGGCATAGCCAATAGCCCGATGAGGCAGCGCTCCAGATCTTCGGTACGATCGCGCGTGCAGATCACGACGGAAGCCTTCGGCAGCTGACTAGGCCTCGGTGACGGGTCAGGGAGGGCCAGCCGATGCCTCAACCAGGCCTCGAACACCGACGAACCGGCCGCAGACAGAATTCGTTCCTTAATTGGCGTCTTGCCGCCTTCGGTGTCGAAGGCGATCACGGCTTGGCCGCACGGACGACCGGCGACCCGGATCAGCACAAGTGCACCCTGATAGTCACCCGTCGGTTCAAAATCCGGCGGAAGGTCAAGAATGTCGATGTCTCGAACCGCAAGGCGCATCAGGAGTTCGGATCCAATCTGGGCTGACCCAATGAGCCGTGGTCCGGCGAGGCGGCGGGGCGCGACTGCACCTGCTGCCACAGTGTCGGAGGATTCAGCATACCCTTTCTTGGGCCGGGTCCGGTCACGGCGAGCGGATAGACTTCGGCATGATAATCGTAAACCTGCTGCCAATCTGCCGAAAAAAGGCCTACCGTAACGCGATAGTCGCCCGGAGCCAGGTCGATTCGATTGAGTGTTGTTTCGATGCGCACCGTGTCCGAGTCTACGACAGGAGCGAATTCGGCCAACTTGCTGTCGATCTCGAAGCAGCACGTATCGTCCGCAGCGTAGACGCCGATGACGATAATGGCATTGCGATCTCTGGTGGCACCAACATAGGTCAATGAAATTGACAGCCGGTCGCCCGCAGCGATGGTGCTTGTCGGCGTGCTTTGCTCATTCAGCAACGCCACGGCTGTGATCTGGAGTTCACCATTGCCGAACCGGCTGACCTGCGGCACCAATTCGACGGGCAATTTTGTAACGGCGAACTGTTCGTGCTGGACGCTGGCGACCTTCGCCTCGACAGCCGAGGTATAAAGCGGCAGCATTTCGTCGATTGGCCCGTAGCCCACGACGCGGCCGGCTCTCAGGAACAGCACGTGATCGCAGATTTCTCTTATCTGCGAGACGTCGTGTGACACGAAGAAAATAGTGGCGCCGCCATTCAGTATCTCCTTCACCCTTGCAATGCACTTCTGCTGGAAGGCTTGGTCGCCCACGGCGAGGGCCTCATCGATAAGCAAGACGTCCGGGCGCACATGGACTGCCACGGCGAATGCTAGGCGCATGCGCATTCCGGTGCTGTAACTGCGAACCGGGTTCTCAACCGCCGCCTCCAACTCGGCGAAGGCCACAATCTCGTCAAACCGCTCGGCAACCTCGGTTCGCCGCATTCCCGCGATAACGCCCAGCAAGTAGATGTTCTCGCGCCCCGTCAAGTCGTCGGTCAGCCCCGCCCCAATATCGAGCAAGGCGCCAATTCGACCCACCACCTTGATCCGCCCTTCGTCGGGACGACCAACGCCGCCGATCAGACGCAGCAAAGTGGACTTCCCGGCCCCGTTCAGCCCGACAACGCCCACAGCTTGCCCTGGCGTAACCGCAAAGCTGATATGGCGCAGGCCCCAAAAGCTTTTCGACTGCACCATGGACCGCCTGGACAGAAGGTAACCCTTCAAGGTGGTGGAGCGCCCCCCCCCTTGCGCACGATAGCGTTTGCCGACGTCGTGGACGGTGATGGCGCCTTGTCTCATAGTTCGTCCACCAGGCGCGCGCTGCCACGCTCGACCAGCCAAATGCCGGCGAAGAGCATCGGCAAAGAAATCAGCGCAGTCTTCCAATAGATCGCAACGGGAGGCCACGCGTGTTCGACGAAAATGGCGCGGTAGCCCTCGAGAATCCAGGCCATCGGGTTCAAGGTGTGAATTAGCGCCATCGGCTCACTCGCCTTAAGCGGGCTGTAGAACACGGGCGTCAGGTAGAAACCCAGCATCAAAAATACACCTACCAAATGTTGAGTATCGCGGAAATGGACATGCGCGATCGCAACAAGATAGGACAGACCCATCGTGAACAGCGCCTGCGCAATGAAAACGAGTGGAAGTGCCGCGATGCTTAAAGTAAGGCCCCCGGTCTCGATAAACGAGATGATGAAGAGGAGTGGCAGAGCGAGCAGAAGGTGCACTGCCTGTGTGATGACTGCGACAACAGGGAGTATCCCGATCGGAAAGCCTGGCCGGCGCACCAATTCGCTGCTGCCGGTTATGGAAGTCGCCGCTGCGGGTACAGCAGTGCTGAACCAACCCCAGGCCAACACACCGGAAAAGACGAAGGTGGTGTAATGGGGAATATTTAGGGGAAGGACGTGACGAAAGATCAGGGAAAAAATCAGCAGCTGGCTCAATGGCCGCATCAAGGACCAGCCGAGGCCAATTGCAGACCGTTGATATCTCATCTTCAGATCGCGTGCCAGAAGTGCTAACAGCAGATCGTTCCATTGCAGACAGATGTGAATCAACGCCTTCCACCGATCACGACGCCAGTATTGGTCCCCTCGCTTCGCGCGATCCAGCGCATGATCCTTGAGATGCTCAGGCATTTCGGCTCACTTTTGCCATCGGTTAAATACACCTTGCCTCAAAGTAGTAAAGATCATCATACTCGCGAACTGACACGGTAACTCCAGCGTGATCTTTATCGCAGGAAGCAACAATTATGCCCATAGTTTCCATCATTACACCGGCGCATGGAGCGGAAACAACACTTTCCTCGACGTTGGAGAGCCTGATAGCGCAAAGTCATTCTGACTGGGAATGCATCATCATTGATGATGGCTCAACCGATCAGACCGCCGAGATCGCGGACCGTTTCGCAGCTCGGGATACGCGCTTCCGCGTGCTGCGGCAGGAGCAGAGCGGCGTGTCAGCTGCTCGCAATGCGGGGCTGGCAGAGGCGAAAGGCGAGTGGGTCGTCTTTCTCGACTCAGACGACGCGTTGGCACCGTCCCATCTCGAGATCATGCTGCATCACACACGAACTTTGCCGCAGGCCGACATTCTGCATTGTGGTTGGCGCCGCCTGAGACATGGGGCTCCCTGGTGGCAGCCTCACCCCGCGGTGAAAATGGACAATCCGTTTGCCGAAACAGCGCGCTATTGCCCCTTCGCGATTCACGCCGCCTTGCTTCGCCGGTCCCGGCTTGCAGAAATCGGCGGCTTCGATCCAGAGATGAAAATGTGCGAGGACTGGGACCTGTGGCAGCGCCTCGCCCGGACTGGCGCCGAGTTTGCGCCTGTCGAAGGCCTGATGGCTGATGTTAGCGTAACGGCCGGCTCGCTGTCGTCAAACAGGGTCAAACATCTCGATTTTGGTCTTAAGGTGATCCGGCGCGGCCACCATTCCGATCCCCGCGTCACCGATCCGGTGCCGGCGCTCGCCCAGGGAATAACGCAGGCCGCGTTGGGAACAGCGTGCTGGTATCTCGCAATCTGGCTCGTCGGCGCCTCAATAGGCCAAGGCGACAATCCTGGCGAACTGCTCGACCGAGTGGCAGAGCCTATTCCACCTGACGCCGATGTCTACGCGCTCATTGCGGTAATGATAGACGGCATTGTGGTCGGCGCCTTCGCGGACGAGCCGATTTGGCCCGGACTTTGGGCGAAGATCCAGGACAAGCTTCCCGAACTGGAGGCTTGGTTTAATCGGCATGGTCCCCAAGAAGCTTTTGGTTCCCTGTTGGTTCGTTCAATGGAGCGAAAGGTCGCTGACCAACTACCCACCAACGTGCTCACCACGATCGGAACAACAAGGATACAGCCAATTGACTTGGATCGCCCTATCGTCGACCTCATCTTGCCCGGCATTGAGCGGTTGCGCTGTTGCATCTGGCGAGGTCCGACCCCGCTAGGGCAAGTGGAGTTTGTTGTCTTTGGAGCAATCGAAGCCGATACGATACGAAATCGACTCAGGATGGTGTTCGGCCCGGAGTTCGATCAGGATGACCGGCGCGCCTCCTCCGCCAACAGGGCAGCGCCAAGCCACCGCGGAGTAGCTCGACGGGTGCTGAAGCTCATGGCGAAAATATCATATTGGGCCAAAGCTAAGAGAGTCGCGCGTCGGTGGAGCAGAGAGGAGCCGACACCGACACGCGTCGAGTCGATATCGGGCATCGCGCATGCTGGGCGCGTTGAATTCGATCGAATCGTCGAAGAGGAACGTCAGCGGGCGGTTGCAGCCTCGACCCGGATGTTAAAGGAGACGCCGTCGAAAAAAACCGGACCGGTGGGCGATGAGGTGCCAAGGTACGATACGGAAGCGTACTGGGAGGAGCTTTTTTCCCAGGTCGATCCTTGGGACTACCGAAACAACTATGAGACTGTGAAATATTTCCAAACACTGTCGTTGTTGGACGATCGGCGCTTTTCAAACGGCCTTGAGCTGGCCTGCGCGGAAGGAACCTTTACACGGATGTTGGCCGCCCGCGTCGACAACCTGCTGGCAACCGACATTTCGGCGTCGGCGGTCGCTCGAGCGGCCTCGCTTCAGGACCATGATTCCACGGTAGCCTATCGCCAGTTGGATCTTTTGCGCGACGACCTGGAAGGGCCTTACGATCTCATCGTCTGCAGTGAAGTTCTGTACTATTTCGAGAACAGAGAAAAGCTCCGGCAGATAGTCGATAAGATTGCGGGCGGTCTTCGCACTGGTGGTTGGTTCGTTACCGCCCACGCCAACCTCCTGGTTGATAGGCCGAATGAGACAGGATTTGGGTGGCCGCATGAATTCGGCGCGATTGGCATAGGTGAGATGTTTGACCAGCATCCGGACTTAACTCTCTCGGTTGAAGCCAAGAGTCCGCTTTATAGAATCCAAAGGTTCGAGAAGGTAGAGCACGGGGGCTTCCTTGAGCCGACACGCGTGGAAGTAAACACGGCGCAGCCTTTGCCTCTTCAGGTCGCCAGCCAAGTGCGCTGGAGAGGCGGGCAGGTTGTGGAAGCGGCCGCCGACTGGAACGATGTCCCGATCTTGATGTATCATCAGGTTTCCGACGACGGCCCGGAACAGCTTTCTCGATACCGCCAGTCTCCGGCGGCTTTTGAATCTCAACTGGCCTTCCTGCGCGACGCCGGATGGCGCGGAATAACATTGGATCGGCTGCTTGCCTGTTTCGACGAAGGTGCCAAACCGCCCGAAAAGACATTAGTTCTGACTTTCGACGACGCTACACGCGATTTTATGACGCATGCCCTTCCGCTGCTGCATCGATACGGCTTCCCATCCTCTCTCTTTGTCCCAACCGAGAGGGTCGGCGGCTCTGCAATATGGGATTCGGCCTATGGACCGCCTGCTCCACTGCTAACTTGGGAGGAACTTGCGGCGGTCGCGAACAGCGACGTGACGCTGGGCGCCCACGGTGCCCGGCACGTGCGTTTATCTGCCCTGGCACCGGAGAGCCTGTTGCGAGAGCTTGCTGGCTCCAAAGCTATGCTTGAGAAATGCCTAGGTCGCGAAGTGCTGGCGGTCGCATATCCGTACGGCGACTTCGACCCCGCTATCCGGGACATAGCCGAACAGTGTGGCTACCGGATCGGGCTAAGCTGCGTCGGTGGCACGGTGCGGGCGGATGCAGATAAGCTCGCATTGAAAAGACAGGAGGTTTTTCGCGGGATCACCCAGTCAGAGTTCGCAAATCTGCTATTTGGCTGAGACAAGAACGGAGGGTTCCACCGTCCAACCCGCATCGTACTTTGTTCCTAGAGCAAAGCGATGATTGGCGTTTGGAGAGAAACAAGATTCCCGTTTCAGCCATGATCGGGCCTTTCTTTTGAGGCTCCTCATTGCCTTTGATCCCGTGTCGACCGCAAGCATCTTGGCGGCAATTGGCTTGTCATGTCGCGACATTGTTGCCACAAGTTCGATGAGCGCGCGGTATCGGCCCTGTTCAACCGCCTTCTGGACGAGCCACCGGCCACAGCGGCGTAGGCCGACACGGATTACAAAATCCTTTTCCGGGTGTCTCTTGAGCATTTCCTCCGCGACCAGAATCCAGGACCTTAGCATTCGCGTCAGGTTGGATGACATGTTGTCGGGGGTCTGGCGATAGCCGACAAGATGATCCGGCACCACCACAAAAGATGAGAATTCAGCGGCCAAGCAGTAGAAGAGGAGATCTTCACATCCCTGCGCGTCACGCTGTTGGAGTGAGGCGTCAAATCCTCCCGTCGCGTCAAGAATATTCCGCCGTACGAGTGGCGAGCTTGCATTTCCAATGAAGTTATCCGCAAGTACCTCGTCGAGCACATCTCCCTCGATGGAAACTTCATTGCTGCGGTAAATGATGTAATTCTTGTGGTCAATCATCGCATACCAAGTGTAGACCAGCCCGACTTTAGGACCGCCTCTCTCCAATGCCGCCAATTGTCGCTCAATTTTATCAGGTGACCAAAGGTCATCCGCATCAAGGAATGCCACTAGGTCGGCAGACGTAGAGCGCCAACCCGCATTTCGAGCAGCCGCGACGCCGGAATTTCTTTGCTCTAATACTCGCACGCGCGGATCTATGTCAGCGATTGCTTGCGCAATAGCCAGGGTATGGTCCTTAGAACCGTCGTCCACCACGACGATATCGAGCGCTTGATGTGTTTGATTACGAACGCTGCTGATTGTTTCAGCCAGAGTTCGTTCCGCGTTATAGGCCGGGAT
Source organism: Rhizobium sp. NLR22b (assembly GCF_019685295.1). Taxonomy (NCBI): domain Bacteria; kingdom Pseudomonadati; phylum Pseudomonadota; class Alphaproteobacteria; order Hyphomicrobiales; family Rhizobiaceae; genus Rhizobium; species Rhizobium sp. NLR22b. The sequence goes on along the minus strand of NZ_JABDWM010000023.1, from coordinate 62,005 downwards.
TACAACAGCAACAGTTACATCACTTCTTGCCGATTTCTTCAAGCTCTCAACTCCGAAGTCTCCACGATCGCAATTAAGATACACCAAGATGCAGGCTTGAGTGTCAATAGATGGAATAGTGGTTACTCGACAAAGGTATTTCTAGCCAGCAGCTGTTGGTATTCGATAGATTGCCGGTCCCGCTGCGCTTTGGCGCGGGCCGCGCCAATCATGCGCGTTCGCAGGATGCCGAGCTCAAACTCGCCGATGCCGACATTCATGCCCAACAACGAACTTTAGCCCGACAAGGAACCCACACCCGTCGAGATCGATGACGCGCAGGGCTTTGGCCAAAGTGCGGCCGCTCAGAGGAATTGGACCCCCTATCCCGCTGGTCGGCGGATGGTGACGCTTCAGGACGAAGGCCTTGTTCCGGCACCTATCGAAGATCGGCCGGTGCGGCGGAAAGTCCGTTGCGACGCCTCGAAGATGGAGCATCTCCGCCAATCGAGAGAAAACGAAATGCTTCGGAACGCCGGCGCTTCCACTCTATCGGCAAGACCCCTCCTTTTAAGTACAATTGAGAAAACCACAAATATTAGGCACACTGAAAAGGCGATAAATTGTGGGAAAAGCATAATCCACAATAATAATCCGTGACAATATCGAATTTAATGGCAATCATAGCTTCGTACTGCGCAGGCAATCTTGCCCGAGGACCCGTCACCACCCCGGCGGGTCCTCAGCTTTGCTGACCAGAGTCTTTCAGGGTTAGCTTGAAGCATTCCGCCGGGCCAGGTTTTCGTCAGGGCAAAGGCGATTGGCGACGGGCATACCCCTGGTAGGTGCGAGCCGATCGCCTTCGGCTGGAGATGCCGGACTGATCGCCGGCCGACTCCGTTTGAGCCAACGGCGATGGTTCCGGGGTCGGACAAGACGAAATCAGCGACAACACAAGCAAGGACCGAAGCTCCGGTGCAATGACGGGGCAGTTACGCAGGTGATATTATTGTCGATCAGAGATCATCCTGCTGTGGGTTATATTTGGTCACCACATCTTATACATATCATTAGCAAAATCTCATTCATCTTTCGGTAGAAATATAAATGCAACTTTTGTCTGAAATGAATGTTTTCATGGTTTGATATAATTTGATTTGTATTATGCTCTCCTTGGGGCTTATTAATTTCTGACCGGTAGATAACCGATATGAATTCTTGTTAGAAAACATAAAACCGCTCCGGTTATTTTGCCCATCGCCGTGTCGGCTGCGCAGCAACCAAATAATACTTTTGAAGGGGCACAACGACCGGCGACCCGGCAGTCTTCGGATCGACCGGCACCGAAGACGTGGCGGCGCAATTCGATATCAAAGAATGATGATCTTGAGGCGAATGACGCTTTGAAACAGCGGTGAATCAAGGAATTATCGCCGTTCATCACGCCACCGACCAGATGGCATGAAGCAGCTTTCGACTGGTCATGACAATTCGCGTGATGAGCCGAGACCCTCGGTACGACAAGCCGCAGCCTAAGAGACGTCCACCCTTGTTCAAGCGCCCCCGCATGGAACGATGGCTCCGGAGCACCCAACGCCTCGCCGCAGGCAACAAGCCCCGAATGTCCGCTCACGACCAAACCTGTGTCGAAATGGTCGCACCTCGTCATCGAATTAACCGTTCATAAAGCATTTACTTGCTCAACTTGTAATTTGTGTCATGGTCACTGCAAGTAGTGAGGAGCCGATCTGATGAGTGATATGGCATCGCAGATTCCGGAATTTGGTTATGATGAACGCGTGATGATCTGCCGGAAACAGATTGAGAAGGCGGTTTATCAGTTCATTGCAAACACGAAGGTCGAGGGGTGCGATCCGGCGGAAGTCGCAATGGCTATCGCCGACATTGCCGACGATTACATTTTACTGCTGGCACAGAAGCGCAATTTGACCCATTGAAATCAGGGATCGGCCAGGCCGGCCGGCGCCAGACGCCCCTGAAACGAGCATCGCCGCCGTCTCCTTGCCCGGAGACAACGTCAACGAAACCGCTTACCATTCATTTGAGCCTATCTTTCTGCCGGGCATCGAACAAATTCTGACCAAGCGGCAATCATCCGACAGCCCACGAGGCGCCGGGCCTCTCCGAAGCTAATAATTCAGATGGATTGCCGATACACTGGGCCTGCAGAGCAGCTGGCATTTCAGCCGGCAGCACCCGTCTCTTGAAACGATCGAGACCCTGCTGTTCGCGACCATCACCGGTACACGGGCGCCCATGACCTCGGAGCCCACGCTATTTTTCACGGTTATCCAAAGTTCTGAAGCAGCAAGGCACCGACCGGCACATCGCCGGGAACCGCAATCGATTTTCGGAAAGCGCGATGCCTGGATCAGGGTGTTAAAGCGTCCTTTGTGCGTCCGATAGGACGCACGGGGCTCTAATGACTTTTTATGCTCACGAGGGGAACCGGAGAGCTCAATTCGGCCAACTCTCTGGTCAGCCCCTCCCCGACTTCCTGCTTCACCGCCTCAAGAGCAAGGTCGAGGCAATTCGCCGCGAATTGCAGTTTGACATCCTGAGCAACCTGGCGTGCATAGGCGATCATCCGTGCCAGTGCGACCAGTTCGTCCAGACCGTCTTTCGCCCCTAAATCTCCATCTATTTTAACAGTCGATGTCACGCCCATGCCCATTTCTCCAACGAATGGAAGGGATGATACGCGGGCTGACGTGGTCGGGCCCGTGAAAAAAGCGTGACACAACTCTCGGTGACGGTCGTCGGCTTCACTTCACAATACAGGCCGTGTGGAGAACGAGGTTTCGCGCAGTTTCCAGGACAAATCGGCATGCACGCGAATATCGGCGGTCGACTGCACCACCTTTAGCAATTCCAGTGCATCGACGCGCTTTTGATCAACGGAATGCGACACGAGGGCAGTCAGAAGCTGCGGGCGATCCGGCTCAGCTACGCCAGCGCATTGCTCGACGATTGCCCGCCACGTCCGTCTCTTGAAGAATATTGCGCTCGCGGCGTCCTCGATGACTTGGCGCCGCGGATCTGGGAGCAACTCATTCCTTTCCATGGCATCGAGCGTGGCGCTGACATTTACGAGCGGTATCGTCAGCGGCTTGCCGCCCAGTGCGCTCGGCGCATGCACGAGCGCGACGGCGGCATCATCGACCAGCCGACCCGTCCGGTAGTCTTCGAAAATGCGGCCGATCCCGATCATCCCGAATGAATGACATTCCGCAGCGCGCAGCGCGCCCATGCTTGCCGCCCCAAAGACCGTCACGCCAAGCGAAAGAGCACGGAGAATTTCCTTGTGCCAGACCGGCGCGGCGTATTCGAAACCGCCATCGATCAGGCCGATGACATTGGCACCCTGTTCCACCACAGCCAGAACATCGCCCTGCGTGGCGGGCGGCAGGACGCGTATCCCCTCGCCGGCAAGTGAGGCTGCGTCGGGAAGACTGGGACCCGCGAAAATGACCTTCAAAAACCTATCGCTCTAGCGAGCGCCCTTGTTCCAAACTGGCGAGCACGCGGCCCCTCCGGATTTTCGAGTTCGGGGATAACGACCTTGACGACGCCAAAGGGAAGCGTGTTGTCGCTCAGGCGTACGGCAATGACCGAACTGATCCCCTTGTTTCGCAATGTCTCCAACACATGCTGCAGCAAATGCGCCAGATCCCGTTGTTCCGGCGTTCGGTGGCGGAAAGGACCGGCAGCCGGCGAGACCGGAACTGCGTCGAAGGCTCGCCGCATCAGCGGCGGCAAGGATCTCGAGAACGTGGCGGGAGAAATATCGTCCCTGGCTCCGCTGATATAAGTAAGTCTGGATTGCGCGGCTTCCGTTACCGCCCGGATGGCCGCGCGCACGGGAGACGGATGGGCTCCCGTACCACCGGTCACCTCGACAAGGCGAATGTCGCTGCCGCCGCGGCAATCCCGCTGGCCTGGAGCGGAATCGCCGGGACCCAGAATGGCGGTGAAGCAGGGAATGGCGATGTCGCTTGTGATATCGAAGAGCCTGAGCGCCAATCCTGGTTTTTCGATCTTGTCGATCAACCCGGTCAGTGCATCGTCCCGGAAGCCGCGGGGGTCGACGCAGCCGGCATAACGATCCCTTTCCGCGCCAACCTGCCACAGCACATGCGCATCCCGCTCGATCCGTTCGAGCACCCCGTGGAAAACGGCCTCCTCGATATTGTTTCCCGATGCCAGGCCGTCAGATGACATCCAGTATCGCGCATCACGCGTGCGGTCGAGCAGCACTGCTTCAAAAGGGATATAAATCGTTTCGCCGGTGAGGATGTTGATGCCGGCCACCCATTCCGTCTCCTCGTCCGGCCCGAGATCGGGTTTATGCATGGCGATCAGGCAGTTCAGCGTATCGATCTTGTGCCCCATCGCCTGCAGACCGAACGAGGTGCTGCGGACAAGATCGACGAAAGGTTCGCCGGCAACTGCCCGTTCAATGGCCTCCATGACAGTGGACACCTTGGCATCGAGATCGGTCAGGCCCTTTCCTTGAGCAATCACGATTGATCGCGAATTCGGAGTATAGGCGCACCAGACGGGAATTCCGACGTCATCAAGCCCGGTATGTCGCGCAACCCTCGTTATGCCGAACCGAGCCAAAAAAGGCTCGACGCGGGAAAGGGTTTCCCGCGGCGACAGGATCCTGTCGGAATACATGGACCGGTCCGTCAGAATGCCGGCTCAGCCGTCGACGTGACCGGAAAGCGCGACCTGCGCCGACGAAACGGCGACGGCTAAATCGACGCCCTTCACGAATATGCCGCCGGCTTTGCGCAGGCTGCTCGCAGTCGCCAATTCCCCCGTCGGATTGAGCGGCTTGACGGTGCCTGCGTCGAGATCGGCTAGCCAAAGACCTTCCTCGCCCGGTATTCCTATAATGACAGCTTTCGCCATGGTATGCCCCTCAGCTATTGTTAAAAACCAGCCTTCAACAGGCCCTCCCGATATAGCTCTTTTTGCCAGTGCTCCTTGAAGGGAACGATGGCGAGCCACTTCTCGACGTCGAACACCGGGTTGATGCTTTCGGCGCGCTGCCGATGGAAGAGTGCCCGTTTTCGATCGCCGATCATTGCGCAACTGGCCGCGGCGATACGATGGGCCGGTGCTTTGTCTTTCATCGCCTCGACATAGGCGATGGCCTCCTCATACTGTTCCAGGAAGAAACTTGCTCCCGCGGCACACCAGAGATAGGCGTCAGGTGCGATCGGATTGAGCGAAATTGCCTTTCTGATCTTGGCGAGCGCGTCGCCGGGGCGGGATGCATGCACGAGCGTGTCGGCATGACTGTAGATGACATCGGCAAAATGCGGACTGAGCTCTTCCGCCAGATTAAGGGCTGCGACGCTGGCATCCACATCACCCAGATAAAGTCTGGTGACCCCGAGCTCACGATGGCCCGCCGCCGATTCCGGATCTCGCTCGATTGCGCGAAGCGCATGCTGCTCCGCCAGGTGCAGCAGTTCATCGTTTCCCTGCGCCGTCACGAGCCACTCGCTGGTGAACGTTCTTGCCAGCCCCGTAAATGACGGGGAGAAATCCGACCTATGCGACAGCGACAGCCTGAATGCCTTCCTTGCCCGCCGGATATGCGGCAGCGTCAGCTTGCTCATCAGGCTCGAGCCGACGAGATAGGCGTGATAAGCCTCAGGATTGGCTTCGAAACGTAGCCGTTCCTCCTCGTTTTCAGCCAGCTCACGCGCCACCGACTCGGTCAATTGCTGGGCGATAACCCGCCTTTGACGCGGCAATATATCGGGGGTCATCTTAAAGCGATTGGCCCAGACGATCTCATCCGTGGGGAAATAGATCAACTGGGCGAACAATCCCTCTTCGGAAAGTCGGGTATCGAGAAGATAGGCGATCGAGTGCCTGGCGACCACCGCGGCTTTTTCGGAGTCGCGGCGGATCTGTCCGGCCGTGTGCGGAGCGACAATGGAAATATGCCGAAGCGCACAGAGTTCGATTGTGACGTCTTCGATCAGGGCGTTGGCAAGGGCAAGTCCGGCATCGGCGTGCTTCGCCGTCGGGGGAAGCAACACCAGACGGGGAAGGATCCGCGGGATCGGCGATATGCGTTCGATATCGGTCGACTGGCTGCCGGACTCGGGACGCTTCACCTCCACCCTTGCATGACCGCCGCCATCCGGCAATCTCTCGCCGAACGATGAGCCGCCGGATAGCCGATGCAGCAATGCCCTGACCTGCTCGTCATTTGGATCCCGCTCGAGGATTTGCAGGGCGGCGCTGGAAATGATGCGCGCCGCACCCGGCTTTTGCACATCGGGCACCGCCTCCAGCAATGCTTGCCGCAACTGCAGCGCATGGGCGTCACGCTGCGCCCTGATCCAAGCCTCTATCTGCTTTGTCGCCGGCTTGATATTTCCGATGAACCCGCGCTGGGTCGATTCGGCGATCGCCTGTAGTCGATCCAGCGGCGGGCCGCTGGCCCGAAAGACATCCAGATCGCTGGAAACCGCCTGCTTGTTGAGGCACACCATCGTGGCACTGAAATCGAAAGCTATTTCGGTGCGTCCGCCGTCCATCTCGCGGATGCGGGACAGCATTTTGCGCAAATTGAGCCGCGCCAACTCGGGCTCGACGTCGCTCCATAGAAACTGGGCCAGTTCATAACGGCTGAGTTCATGGCTCCCACCCGCATAGATATGGGCCATCATCAACAGACCTTTGATCGGATAGCGAACCGGCTCGCCATCCGATTCAGTCAGCCGCAGATCGCCGAATGTCTGCAGATGAAGCACGGCCCGTCCTCAGTTGTGTATAAAAGGATCCTGCAGGTCGCTGTCGACGTCAGGCAATCCCGTCATCGCCAGAGTTTTGGCCAAGGCGACCAGCTTCTGCCTGATGTTGGGATCCTCGATGGCGATGAACGCTTTATTGAGCGCGAGCCCTTCCTTCGAGGATAAAAACTTATTCAATTCGCTTGTCTCGCCTTCGATCGGCCCGGAACCACCGTTCTCGAAGAAGAAGCCGACCGGCACCCGAAGGATCTCGGAAATGCGCTGAAGGCGGCTGGCGCCGATGCGGTTCGTTCCTTTTTCGTATTTCTGAATCTGTTGGAAGGTGATGCCAAGAAGTTCGGCCAAACCATGCTGGGTCATCCCGAGCGTCTTTCGCCGAACTCTCACGCGGTTGCCAACATAGACATCGATGGAATTCGGCGATTTGGCCTTCATCTGCTTAAGTCTCCCGCTTCATCAGTACGCGCGCTGTATAATGGAGAGTTTAAGCAAGAATGCAACTAAAAGTAAATATTTCGTAACGTTTTTTTTCAGCACAGCATGCAGTAGAAACCAACCCTGAACTACTGCGGCGAACGACACGATGTCGCGCCGACTGGCTAAAGCGGCTTGTCGGCGACGGCGATCATTGATTTGGCGAAGGCAGGAATTCTTCCAACATATTCGAAACGGACGTTATCGAAGCCGGTCTCCAGCAACAGTGTGCGCAACGTGTTTTTCGACCAGAACTTGATATGCCCATGATCCTTCAACGGCATGAAGTGATCGTCCATTTTTCCCGTCGCAGCCAGTGCAAGATTCTTCAGATAGCCGTGATAGGGCGTCGATATCACCGCGATGCCGCCCGGCTTGACGAGATCAAACATCGTCGAGGTGAAGCTCTTCGGATCGTAGACATGCTCGACGACCTCCAGGCTGATAACGGCACTGAAACTGCCATAATCCCGGGACAGGTCGTCATAGGCCGAGCCAACGCTCAGCGCCAGCCCGGGATGACGGATATTGGCCTTTCCGATCCCGTCGCTGGAGGGATCGACGCCGACGACATCATATCCTGCTTTCGCAAGAGCCGCGGCGGCCCCGCCGGTGCCGCATCCGAGATCGAAGACGTCATTTTCCGCAGACCCGTCGAAATGATCCCCCAGTACATCGAAGATTTTGGGCAATATGTAGGAGTGTGCGGTTGTCGGTTTGGCGTGAATATAGGTGGTTGCGTCTAGCTCGATGGACATGGTCTCTCCTTTCTGCTGTTGCGCGCAAACCCTATCGATTAATACGTCGAAAATTTGATCGAATTCACCTAAATTCGTCAGCATATAAATATATGTTCTGAAAAACCTGGAGTTCGTTGGATAATTTTAAATGCTTTGCGCGAAAAAATTGCGGAAATTAAGCTAATTTACCTGATAAAGATATGAAATATCCAAATACTACCGACCGTTAGTTGAAATAAACATGTCAATTCAACAATCTTTTCAAAAAACTCGAATTTATTTCAATCCAGTTCCGAGAATGCCCGTTTATGCGATCACAGAAGCGGCAAGATCAGCGGCTACCTCTCGCGGAATTGCCGAACGCTGTGGTGGAATTCTCGGCTGGAATGCTGTTGAAGCGCTTTCGGCGAACCTGTCGCGCTTTTCATGAGGGCGCGGATGAAAGAGCGCGCTCGGTTGCAGACACGAAGCCAAAGATATTTAACCGGATCATGTATACTCCAGACAGACCAACGAAACCCTTCTCGCGTGCCGGAGAAGACAAGCTTGCCCGATAATTCGTCGCCCGCATATGCGAAACAGCCGGCAGGAAAACCGCGGATTCCCGTGATCTTCTGGTTGTTGCTGACGATTTCCCTCTCGCTGGTCATCGGAACGGTGCTTCTGTCCAACGACATGAAACATTTAAAGGCGGTTGGGCATTATTTCGGCTTCGACCTTTCCCCCCCTGAGGTTAAGCCGTCACCGCCCAAAACCCTTCCCCGACCGGCGCCGCCGGCAGTCTACAAGCTTCCCCTGCATGCCACCGAAGCGCCCATGGCACAGACCGCGTCGGCCTTTCTGCGCACATGGCGCATATCCGGGCCTGCAATGTGCGCGGCGCTGCGCCAAGCTGGCGTTCAGACCAGCGAATGGGCGGCGGCCAGCTTCAACGCCGGCACGTTCGAGTGCTTTTACGAGCACAGCGCCAAGCGCGAAAAGGATCAGCTCGCGAATTCAATCTTCGTCATTGTTCGTGGCGATGCCGCCGGCACGATCAGCAGTATGCGCGTGAAGGTCGTCAATCCCGGAACGGATCAGAACGGCCAGCTCGATCCGGCTATCCTGCGCATTTTCGAAACCATGCTGCGTCAACCGCAATGGCTCGATTTTCATGAGACCCTGAATGCGATAAAAAACCTGAAGGATGTCAAGGAAGACGGCTTCGGAGCCAACATCGCCTTCACCCACGAAGTGCTCAATCCGGAGCGCTACAATTTTACCCTCTCGCTGGATGCAACGTCGGGCCCCCAAAGAAGGGCGAGGAATTACTTTTCCGGCAGAACATGGCTTCCTGCGCCGGAGCCCACAATTGCGGCCAACCGCATGCAGCCGCAACTTCCCCGTCAAGAGCCGCCGGCAGAAAATCGCAATTAGAGCCGCGTGCGGCGCACTTCAGACGATGCGACTTGCATCACCGTGATATCTGGACAGGATCCTGTAAAGCTCCATCAAGCTGACTGAACCTGGCCGTTCGGCCCCTTCACCGCCGGCCAGACGCCAGAGACGCTCCACATTGAGGTCCTGAGTAGCCTGCGCAAGTTCGTCGTTGAGCGAGCGGATGACGCGTGCCGATCGACGCAATCGCAACGAGGTTCTGACGAGCGCGCCGAACAGGAGGAGAATGATGCCGACTACCCCGAGAGCAAACGTCGCGAACTGCCGATCATCAAGAAGGGATACGCCGCTGCGAACAGGCGCCATAAAAAAAGCGGCATTTTGAAATGCCATACAAAAATAGCTCATCAGGTAATTAAACCAATCTTTCATAGCGAGCTTCCTCCCGCAGCGGTTTGATATCTTGGATCATGCAGAAGAATCTGGAAATTACCGTTGTTATCCACATCGCTGAAAAGACATCGAAAGTTGTACCGATATCCTAATTAAGATCGACGTCGATGGATCGCAGTCCGCAAGCTTGACCCGTTGATTCCGCCGCAGACGTTAAACACAGCCAACAGTGAGAGAAAGAGTGAATAGAAGACGTTTCCTCGCCTCCATTCCGCTCGCCCTGTTATATGCCCGCGAGGGTCAGGCTTTGGCGCAGGTGCCGCCGTCCGCGGGGCTGCGCGCCCTTGCCGACAGAAAATCGTTTCGATTCGGTTCGGCGATCGATCCGGAGGATGTCGGCAATCCGATTGCGTCTCAGATATACATCGACAACGTCAATTCGATAACGCCGCGAAATGCGCTGAAGTGGAATGCAACGGAAAGGCGGCCAGGCGTCTTTTCCTTCGGGCCCGCCGATCAAATCGTTGCGTTTGCACGCAAAAACAACATGAGGGTTTATGGACACACGCTCGTCTGGTATCGCACGCCCGACTGGGTGTCCGCCATCACCGACGCTGAGACCATTCGGGCGGCGATGAACCGTCATATAAAACAGATTGTCGCTCGCTATAAGCAGTCGATCGATGCGTGGGATGTGGTGAACGAACCTTTGGAATATGATGCGCCGGATCTGCGGGACTGTATTTTCCGACGCCTTCTTGGCGACGACTATATCCGCATGAGCTTCGACATGGCACACGAGGCCAATCCCGACGCGGTGCTGGTTCTCAACGAGACGCACCTGGAGAAAAAATCCGGCGTGTTCGAACAGAAGCGTGCACGCATCCTGAAGATTGTCGAGGATCTCGTCGCCAGAAAGACGCCGATCGGCGCCGTCGGGCTGCAATCGCATTTCCGCCCCGGTCTTGATCGGATTGATCCGGAGGGAATGGGCCGATTCTGTGCAACGCTGAAGGATATGGGTGTCGGGGTCTTTATCACCGAACTCGATGCGTCCTGCCACTTCCTCAGCCGCGACACGAGCTCCACGCCGGTCTCCTATGCTGAGATTTTCGGTGACGTGATCACCATCGCAGCCGAGCGTGGTGACTTGAAAGGCGCCACCGTTTGGGGCATGTCGGAGAAATATGGCGGGCTTGACGAGAAGGACACCAAACCCGGCGCGACATGCACGAAGCGCGTTAATCTTTACGACGAAAACAACGATCCGAGAAGTTCGATTGACGGCATCAAGCGGGCAATAGAGGCAATGTGATCGCCAAGACAGTGGAGACGCGAACAGATTCATGAGAAAAGCCGTTATTTACGTGGAAAAATTTCTGCCTGCCAGCCAGGCATTTGTTCTCAACCAGGCAGTGGCGTTTCGCTCCTTCGAAGCTGAAATTCTTGCCGGTTCGCGAATCTCTTCCGCCCATACGAAAAAATCCACTGTCCCGGTTCATGACATCCGCCGGTCTCCGGTCGCGCGGGCCGGTGAGCTGCTTCTGAAAATCCCGCAGATCGGGCTGCCCTTCCTGTTTCCCGCGATCAGCCAAGCCGATCTTGTCCATGCCCATTTCGGCAAGAACGGCTATGTCATCGGTCCCCTGGCGCGGGCCGCCGGCAAGCCACTGGTCACGACATTTCACGGCTTCGACGCCACCTATCGCGGCGATCCGAAAAAGCCGGGCGGCTTCAATCAGGTGCGTTTCTTCGCCAAGGGCCGGAGCGAGATGGCAGGCTGGAACAGCTGGAACATAGCCGTTTCCGATTTCATCCGAGAGCGGCTGCTGGCGCTCGGCTTCCGCGCCGACCGCGTCTTTCGCCATCACATCGGCATTGATCTCGATCTCTTCAAAATGGAGCCGCGCCCCCGAAAAAAGGGATTGGTGGTTTCCATCGCCCGTTTCGTCGACTATAAGGGCCACCGCTTCATGATCGACGCGCTTTCACGCGTGGCGGCCGCCGGTACCCCGGTTGAATTCGTCATGGTCGGACAGGGACCATTGAAGGAGGAAATCGAGGCCTTGGCGCGCCGTTCCTTGCCAAGCGTCACGATCCATGAAAATCTGTCTCAGACTGAGATAAGGGATCTGCTCGCCAGTGCGGAACTCTATCTTCATGGCAGCGTGACGCTCGACAATGGTCATGCGGAAGCCTTCGGCCTCGCCAATCTGGAAGCCGAAGCCGTCGGTACTCCGGTCGTCGCATTCCGCTCGGGGGGCGTGGGCGAAGCGATCGAAGAGGGGAAAACTGGTTATCTCGTGGAGGAGCGGGATGTCGCGGGCATGGCGGAAGCGGTCGGAAGGCTGCTCAACGATCAGGCCCTGTGGACAGCCTTCAGCGCGCGAGCACCGCTTCTGGTGGCCGAGCGCTTCGACATATGTCGTCAAACGGGGATGCTAGAGGACTACTACAGTTCCGTTCTAGACGAATTTTCCAGCCGGGGTCGGACTTGATGGTGCAGACAGGAAAGAAGCCGAAATGGGGACTGAACGTATTTCGGCCGCTGCGGAACGGGATCGTTAAGGCCAAGTGGCTCTATTACACGAAATTCTGGGGTATGGACATCGATCCGACTGCCAGCTTTTCACTCAGCGTGCGCTTCGACAAGACCAATCCGAAGGGACTGCACATCGGCGCCGAAACCTACGTCGCCTTTGAAGCCGCCATCCTGACCCACGACCTCACGCGCGGGCTTTACCTTCACACGAGGATCGGCAAACGCTGCTTCATCGGCGCCCGCAGCATCATCCTGCCCGGCGTCGAGATCGGCGACGAATGTGTCATCGGCTCCGGCTCGGTGGTGACCAAGAGCGTGCCGCCGCGCTCGCTCGTGGCCGGCAACCCGGCCAAGATAATCCGCAGCGACATCAAGATCATTTCGCGTTACGGACGCATGGCCCGCGAGGACGAAACGGTCACGCAGATCGTGACGCACTTGCCGACTGGAGAAGCACGATGAAGATGTTTGCCTATCGCGGGAAACACGAGAATTTCGGCGACGAACTGAACCATTGGCTCTGGGAACGTCTGCTGCCCGGCTTCTTCAATGACGATGAGAGCCGACTCTTTCTCGGCATCGGTTCGATCCTCTACGACAATTTCGACCCGGACCTACAGAAGATCGTCTTCGGCTCGGGCTATGGCGGCTACACCAACGCGCCGAAGGTCGACGGCACCTGGACCTTCTACTTCGTGCGCGGAAAGAAGACTGCCGAGGCCCTCGGCATCGATCCGAGCTACGCCATCGGCGATTCGGGCATCCTCACGCGCAGTTGCTGGGATGCAAAGAGCGTTGAGAAGCGCTACCCCGTCTCCTTTATGCCGCACTACGAAAGCGCCATGTACGGCAGCTGGGACAAGGTCTGTGAGCTCGCCGGCATCCATTACATCGATCCCCGCTGGTCGGTGGAAAAGGTTCTGACCGAAATCAGCGCATCGCATAAGGTCGTCTCCGAGGCGATGCATGGCTGCATCATATCGGATGCGCTGCGCGTTCCGTGGCGGGCGATCCGGCCGATCGCACCAAGCAATCGCGCCAAGTGGTATGATTGGGCGAGTGCGCTCGATCTGGAGATCGACTTCGATCCCATCGGCCCTTCCAACCTCGTCGAGGCAGGCGCATCTTTGGTGCGGAAGAACACATATCTGTTGAAGAACATCACGTTCCGTCACCGCCGCATCCGGCAGCTGACCGGCAACTATGTGTTCGGCTCGACCGTCAAGACGCTGCAGCGGGTGGCTGAGAAGCCCGGACAGCTCAGCTCCGACGAGGCTATCGGAAGAGCGCACGAGAAAATGCTGGTCGAGCTGGATCGGCTGAAGCAGGATTTTTCCAACGGCCAGCGCCCTTTGATGTCGCAGACCCCGTGACGAGGCAATAAGGCATGATGCTTTCTAATTCCGCCAATATTCACCGCTCCCGCAAGGGCAAGAAGCACTCCGGATGGACCCGCAGCCCGCTGAAATGGTCAACGTCATCGACCTCAGGAGCCGTTCGCCCATGAGCAGTGTTACCGACCGGCTGATTCAGGGCAGCATGTGGCTGAGTTTGTCCCGCGCCATCGTCAACGGGCTCTCGGCGCTCAGCACCTTCGTGCTCGCCTGGTATCTGGTGCCGGCTGATTTCGGTCTCGTCGCCATTGCAACGACGATCCAGGTCATTCTGAGTTCGGTCACCGAACTCTCGCTCAATCAGGCGCTTATCCGCCACGAGTCGCCCAGCGAAACGCACTTCAGCGCGGTCTGGACCCTGAGCGTGACGAGAAGCGCGATATTGGCGCTGCTGTTTGCCGCCGCATCCTATCCGATCGCCGAGTTTTACAACGAGCCGCGGCTGACGAGCGTCATGCTCGCCTTGAGTTTCAGCCTGCTCTTGAGCGGTCTTGCCAATCCGCGCCGTGTCATGCTCCAGCGCGATCTGATCTTCTGGCAGGAATTCGTCCTCAACGTCTCGCAAAAGCTGGTCGGCTTCATCGTGACGGTGGCGATTGCGGCCATCTATCAGAGTTACTGGGCTCTCGTGATCGGCACCCTCGCCTATCAGGTGACCAATATCATCGTTTCCTATACCGTCCTGCCGTTCTGGCCGCGCATCACCTTTCGGCATGCACGCGAATTGTTTTCGTTCTCGGTGTGGCTCACGGCCGGACAGATCGTCAACACGCTGAACTGGCGGATCGAATATCTGCTGATCGGAAAGCTGCTCGGCGCCACGCAGCTCGGCCACTACACGGTCGGCAACACCCTTTCGACGCTGCCGACGCGCGAGGCCACGGCGCCGTTGAACCAGACGATCTACCCAGGCTTCTCCAAGGTCCGCAACGATCCGGTCCGGCTGGTCGCAGCCTATCAGCGCGCCCAGGCGCTGCTGGCCGCCGTGGCGCTTCCGGCGGGCATCGGCATGGCCGTGGTGGCCGAGCCAATGATGCGGCTTGCCTTGGGAGAGAAGTGGATTCCCGCCATCTTCATCGTCCAGGCGCTCGCATCGGTGTTTGCCCTGCAGACACTCGGCTCGCTCGTCCAGCCGCTCGGCATGGCGAAGGGCCATACGAAGATGCTGTTCATCCGCGACACGCAGATGCTGGTGGTCCGCATTCCCATCATCATCGCCGGCCTCATGATGGCCGGGCTTCCGGGCGTCGTTTATGCCCGCGTGTTGACCGGCCTGATTTCCACCGTGGTCAACATGCTTCTCGTCAAGCGCTTGATCAATCTGCCGTTCTTCCAGCAGCTCGCAGCCAATTTCCGCGCGCTTGCCAGCGTCGCCTTGATGGCCGCCGGCGTCTGGGGATTGTCGCACATTCTGAGCATGCCTACAGACAAGCTGCACTTGGCGCTCTATCTCGCGTTGCTCGTCATCACGGGCGGCATCATCTACGCCGGGTCGAGCTTTGTTCTCTGGGTTGCGATGAAAAGGCCCAACGGCCCGGAAACTGAAGTTCAGCGTATCGCTGTCAAGTTCCTGTCAAAAGCAAAACGTATTGCCGTACCCAAATCGGCCTGAAGTTAAAACGAACATCAACAAGAGAGGCAGAATGACCAGCCAATCCAGATCGGAGCTGATCGCAAAACTCAACGGCATGATCCATGATTGCCTGAAGGACTATGTCTCGCGCGATGAACCGCTTGCGATTCTCGACTTTCCCGACATCCGCAATTGCGGCGACTCGGCGATCTGGCTGGGAGAGATGGCCTATCTCAGGGATCGCTTCGGAAAGCGCCCGGACTATGTCTCCAGGCTTCACGACTTCTCCGCCGACGAGCTGAAACGGCGTGTGCCGACCGGCCCGATCTTCATTCACGGCGGCGGCAATTTCGGCGATATCTGGGTCGCCCACCAGGACTTCCGTGAAATGATCATGGAACGCTTCCCGGATCGGCAGATCATCCAGTTCCCGCAGTCGATCCACTACAGCTCGCCCGAGCGCATCGAGCAGTCCAAAAAGGCCATCGGACGCCACAAGAATTTCGTACTGCTGGTGCGCGACGAAGAATCGAAGGAGTTTTCCGAGAAGCACTTCGACTGCACCGTGCGGCTGTGCCCGGACATGGCCTTTGCCATCGGCCCGCTGCCGGAAAGGGCGACGCAGATTCCCGTCCTCGCCATGTTGCGCGAGGATGCGGAACGCGTCGGCGGCGGTGATCGCAAGATTCCTTCCGATATTCCTGTGGAAGACTGGATTACAGAATCGAAGCGGAAGGTGGACATCGCCAAGAAGTTGGGCGTAGCCTCGGCTTATCTCGCATTGAAGCCGAGCGAAGTTGCCTTGCGCAGGCTGGACGCTGCGGCTCATAACCGCTTCGAGCGTGGCATCAGTCAGATTTCGCGCGCCCGCGCGATCGTGACCGATCGCTTGCACGTCCATATCTGCTCGCTGCTGCTCGGCCGTCCGCATGCGGTGCTGGACAACAGCTATGGAAAGATCCGCCGCTTCATGAATGCTTTCTCCGGCGGTACCGACCTTTCCTACAAAGCGACATCGCTCGAAGACGGAATCGAGTGGGCGCGTCAGCAGGCTGCCAACGGACGCGTCGCGGAGAAAGAAGCTGTGGGCCTGCGGGCTTAAGGGGGAATTCGATGCCACTTGTCACCTTCATCATCCCGGTCCGACATCAGGACAACGCGCGCGATTGGAGCAAGCTGAAGGCAAATCTCAGCCAGACCGTGGCCTCCATTTCCAATCAGACCAATGGAGATTGGCGCGGCATCATCGTAGCCAATGAAGGGGCCGATCTGCCTGATCTGCCGGAGAAATTTTCCGCCGTTCGTGTGACGTTTCCGCCGAACGACATGCACGAACTCGGAAAGGGCAGCAAGGAAGACTTCCTCGATGCCTTCCGCGCCGACAAAGGCCGGCGCGTTCTGAGCGGCATGCTGGCCGCGGCCGACAGCCGCTTTTTCATGATTGTCGATGACGACGATTTCGTCAGCTCCCGTATCGTGCAATATGTATCGGAAAACCGGGATGCCAACGGATGGACGATCGACAACGGTTACATTTGGGACGACGGCGGCAATTTTCTGCTCGGCCATGACGACTTCAGCCATCTCTGCGGCACCTCGCTGATCATTCGCGCCGATCTATATGAACTGCCGCAGCGGTTTGAAGACGCCTCTCTCGACTGGATCAAGTCGATGCTGGGCAGCCACGTCCGCATTGCGGACATTCTTGCCCAGCGCGGAGCGCCCTTGACCAAACTGCCTTTCCGGGGAGCAGTCTACCGGGTCGCCCATGGCGGATCGCACAGCCGCGCGCCGAGCCTGATGCGGCAGTATTTTCTCAATCGTGGCGTACTTCTGAAGCCGCGACGGTTGTTGCGCAATTTTCGCAAGCTGAGGGTTCTCGGCGGCGGTTATCGGCGCGAATTCTTCGGCGGGACGCGGTCGAATCCCGCATAGCAAAACGATCCGTCCAATAGGCATAGGTAGTCAAATCATGAGGCTTTTCTCTTTCGACTTCACCAAGAGGGTTGGTAACTGATGTCGGATCTTTTCGTCAGCGTGCTCTTTTCATCCTATAATGGCGCCAGCCGCCGGCTGCGCCATACTCTGGATTCATTGGTGAGCCAGGAGCTTCCCCATGATCGATGGGAATTGATCGCTGTCGACAATAATAGCAAGGACGATACGTTCGACCTTCTGAAATCGTATAGCGAGAAGCTTCCGATCACCATCCTGCAGCAGCGCAAGCCGGGAAAATCCAGCGCGCTGAATCTGGCCTTGGATCGGGTGAAGGGGGATCTCGTTGTCCTTACCGACGACGACATCCGCGCCGAACCAAATTGGCTGAAAGCGATCGTCGACTGTGCCGCAGCCCATCCGAGCTATGGCGTCTTCGGCGGCAGAATCGTTCCAGATTGGGAGGAGGAGCCGAAGGACCGCTTTATCGACTGGATTCCCATGGGATCGACGTTCGCGATCGTCGATGAAACACAAAGCGGACCGTGCGATCCGACAAAGGTTTGGGGCCCGAACACAATCGTTCGGCGAGAGCTGCTGGGGACAAGCGTACGCTATCGAGAAGATATCGGCCCTCTTCCGGGAAAGATGTTCGCAATGGGTGAAGACGCTGAAATCATCATCCGCCTGGCCGCGGGCGGAGCCAAATCCTATCGTTGCGCCGAAGCCGTGGTTCACCACTGGATCCCGGCATCGAGCGTGACCGAGGATTGGGTGCAGAAACGCGGCGAGCGGCTTGGCTACGGCATGCCGGCACTCTTTCCTGATGAGGTGCCGGAAGGCGTGAGGATAAGCGGCGTTCCATTGCCGACCTGGATCGAAAGCGCACAGTGGGCTTTCCGTGCTGCCCTCCTCTATCTCCTGCCGCGGTCAAAGAAGCGTTTCTGGGCGATTTGGAAATATTACTACATGCGTGGCTATCGTGCCGGCATTCGCCGGTACGCGCCGCTGGGGCGGTAATCGATTGGCCCAGGAGGCGGTAATTTGAAACTTTCGGTGCTGATCAACAATTTCAATTATGGGCAGTTCCTGCGCCCATGCATCGACAGCGTCCTGTCGCAGACCTGTCCCGACTACGAGGTGATTGTCGTCGACGATGGCTCCACGGATGATTCCAGGGAGATCCTCGCTTCCTACGGCGAGCAGATCCGATCCGTATTGAAGGAAAACGGCGGGCAGGCCTCAAGCTTCAATGCGGGTTTTGCGGCCGCGAGTGGCGGCATCCTCTTTCTCCTTGATGCCGATGATGCGTTTCTGCCTGGCAAACTCGCGCGCATCGCCGAGATCTATGACCGCAACGAGATCGACTGGTGCTTCGACCGTGTGACGACCAACGAAGGCGACCTGCCTGCCGCGCAGTTGCAGGTGACGCTGTTCGACAAACGGGACACACTGCGCAGGGGCGGCTTTCCCTCGCTTCCGGTGCCGACCTCCGGCTTGAGCTTCCGACGCGATCTTCTGTCCCAGATCCTGCCAATGTCGGTCGCGAAAGATGTCGTGCTCAGCGACAATTACATCAAGTTTGCAGCCGCCTATCTCGGTCGCGGAGCCATTGTCGAAACGCCGCTGACCTTTCAGCGCATTCACGCCTCGAACCGCTATACGGGCACGAACAGGGCAAAAACACTGCGCCCACGGATCATGATCGCCACAGGATTGGAGCTGGCGCGCCGCTATGATGGGCTGCATGCGCTCGGCAAGAGCCTGGTGGCGGGAGGCATTGCCGAAACGACATCGCTCTTGAAACTGAGGAGCGAAGCCCGCAACACGGTGGCCGGCGGTCCGTTCGGCGATGATGCCGTCAACGAAGTGGCCTTGATGGCAGCGCGCAAGCGTTTGGGCAATATGTTGCGGAGAGGACAGTCATGAACCAGCAGGACACCTTTCCGCATTCATCCGCCGGAACTGATCCGTCAGGGGCGCCGCCGTTGAACATCGCCGTCGGCGTGCTGACTTATCGGCGGCTGGACGGAATTGCCAAGCTGCTCAAAGTGATGACACGCCAGACCAGGCACCCGGCTCGCCCCTATCATCTCACGATGGTGATCGTCGACAACGATGCCGCCGGCAGTGCAAGAGCCACGGTCGAGGCCTTTGGCCAAACGGGCGCCTACGATCTAATCTATGTCGTCGAACCGAACCAGGGCATTCCCTTTGCGCGCAATCGCGCGCTCGATTCGGCCCCAGCCGGCACCGACCTCTTCTGCTTTCTCGACGATGACGAATGGCCGGTCGACGGCTGGCTCGATGCGATGCTGGAGACCCGGGAGAATAATCGCGCCGATTGCGTCTACGGTCCGGTCCAGCCGGTCTATCCCGAGAATCCGCCGGAATATTTCATCAAGGCAAGGGTTTTCGAGCGCAAGAAGAACAAGGACGGTCAGCGCATTTCCTATGCGGCTTCGAACAATGTCATGTTCGATTATCGCCTCATCCGCTCATGGAATCTACGCTTCGAAGAGAAAATGCGCTTCACCGGGGGCACTGACTATCTCTTCTTCAATCAGGCAATTCGCCGTGGCATGCAGGTTTTCTGGGCTGACAAGGCGCTCGTCTATGATATTGTTCCCGCCAGCCGCATGACTTGGACATGGGTGTTGCAGCGACAATACCGGCTCGGCAACACTTTCGCCGTCAGCGAAGTCCTGCACGGCAACCTCAAGCGCCGGCTCTATCGCGCGGCCTATGGCGCCACGAGAGTGATGCTTGGGCTGGTCATGCTGCCGGCGATCCTGGTTTCACCCTATTGGGGCATGCGGGCACTCACCCATGTGCTACGCGGTGCCGGCATGGTGAACGGGATTCTCGGACACGCATACCAGGAATACAGGCCCAATGCCGCCTTCTGATACTGTTTGCAGGAGTACCCTCGGATGAGTCTCGGCCATTCTTATCTTCCGGACCAGGAAATCATCCTGCGGCCAGTCGTCCGGCCGCGGCCACGTCGCGGCATCAGAAAGGAAACGCTTGTCCGCGTCCTTCTCACCGGAATGTTCTACCTAACACTCTTGCGAACAACCGGGATGTGGTACGGCTATCCCTCAAACTTCAATGAAGATGCATCTGTTGATCCGTTTGCGCAGAAACTGATGCTGTATAGCCTCATTCCGTTGATCGGCCTTTACTTCGTATTGGAACCAAACCGTTTCCTTTCCTATTTTCGTAGGATACCGGTTCTGGTTTTCGTCGTTATTATACTGTCAATCATTTCCCTTGGGCTTTCCATCAGTTTTAGCGCATCCGTGCGCGGCATTGCCGCCGTCGCCGTACTGACAGTAGCGCCGTTGCTTTACCGGCATCGATACGGCAGCGTTGAAACCTTCCGGCTTCTGGCGACCTTTGGGATGTTCGCGGCGTTTGCCAACATCCTGTATACCGTGGCCTTGCCAAGATATGCTGTGATGGGAGGATCCTATGCCGGCATGGTTAAGGGTCTATTCTACCACAAGAACGGTCTTGGTCAGTTTTGTGCCGTCAGTTTCATAACCATGCTGTCGCTGGGAATACCAAGAGGACCATTACGCTACAGCCAACTTCTACGCTGGGCGGCGTTGCTGTGTACTCTCCTACTCATCGTTGTTTCCAAATCTTCGACTGCGGTTGTTATGGTGGCGATCGGCGTGGCCACATTGGCCGGCTCACGTATGATGCAAACCGTGGGAAACTCCCTGGCGCGCTCCTTCATTGTTTTCTTCTTCTGCATTATATTGGGGGTGGCGGCATCCTTCGCCTATCTTGGCGTTGCACAAATGATTGCGGACGCATTTGGAAAAGACCTTACCTTTTCCGGACGGACCAACATCTGGGAACAGTTGATGCCGCTGGTGTACGACCGCCCTCTTTTTGGTTACGGTTTTGCCGTTTTCCGTCAGCCGGAAATTATGGAGCAATATGTCTCGCTGACCTTCGACGCGCGCTCCACCCACAACACCTACTTGGAACTTGCCCTCAACATCGGGGTTCCGGGCATGATTGCCTGGACAGCCTTTATTCTTCAGCGTTTGGGCGGCCGTCTAGTAACGATCCAGCGTTCAACCGAGCTTCGCGCCACACACTCCAAGGAAGTTGCAATCATTCTTCTGATCGTGGTTGGCTCAATGATGGAAGCGGGAATGATGCTGGCGCCAGTCATTCTCTGGCCTTACCTGGTTGTTTCGCTTCCGCTAAGCAGAATGAAGCGCGATGGCTCGTCGATGAACACACAGAGTGGATAGAAGTTTTAAATATTTTTTGAGAAACCATACCAAATACACTCGACAGGAAAGAACCAACAGCCGTCACGACAAGGGGTAATGCTGGCGTGCCGGCGGCCCGCTTTCGCGTGAGGTCGCGCGCGAATAAGGGGCAAGGGGATGCTCACCAAACAGAAACCACAAGAGATTTTATCACTTCAATATCTTCGTGCTTTGGCAGCAATCGGAGTGTTGCTGTATCACCGATTCGAGATATTTTGGATCGGGGCATATGGCGTTGACTTGTTCTTTGTTATCAGTGGCTTCGTTATGATCGCCACAACTGACGCGAAAGACAAAAGCCCGTCTGCCTTCCTGCTCGATAGAGTTATTCGCGTGGTTCCAATGTATTGGGTCGCGATTCTTTCCGCCGGCCTTTTGGTGTTGATCGGAATTCCGGTTCATCAATATGAACCCAGTATCGTTCCGGTGATCTTGTCTATGCTCTTTATTCCATACGAGAACATGGACGGAGAGACTTGGCCTGTGATCCTGCAGGGATGGACCCTGAACTACGAGATGTATTTCTATGCCGTGTTCTCTCTTATCCTGCTCATCCGGCAAAATCTCCGCATTTGGGCACTGGCGGGGTGTTTCGTTGCGCTGGTGACATTGGGACAGATCGCACCGCTGCAAGGCGCAGCCTTTAAAATCTATACCAACTCTCTTCTCCTTGAGTTCTTGGCCGGTGCGATTTTAGGGCGAACATACGGCTTGACGCTGCAAAGTGTTTCGGTATTGCGGTCCGTGTTGATATCCTTAATTCTCGCCGCCAGCTTGTTCGCCTGCTCGTACCTGCTGGGCAGGCTAGCATGGAGTGGGCTTGCGGTGCTGGTCGTCGTCGCGGCGTTGACGAGCGAGAGGCTTGGCTGGGCACCTAACATACCGTGGTTGAGATTTTTGGGCGCTGCGTCGTTTTCGGTCTACATATTTCAGCAGCTGTTCTTCACCCTGAGCCGAACGCTGTTCAGTGATCTGACCGCACTTTCAGGCATAAATTTTCGCTATCTTTGGTTCTGGCGCCCGATGGATGTGGCGATTGCTGCCGGTGGCGGTGCTCTGATTTATATGTTCATCGAAAAGCCAGTTGGGCGCTACCTCAAATCCATCAGCCTCAGAGCTAAGGTTGTTGCGGCGTAGCGCCTTTGCCCGAAAGTTGGAATCGATCTTTGGGAAAGCACGATGCGTGGATTGAAAGCGACGCGCTTTAGTCGTGCGTCCCAAACGACGCACGTCATCCGGAACACTGGAAGCCGCCAATCTTTCAACTGGTCGATCCCATGGCGTCGAGGCCGCGGATGACAGCGCATTGATTGCACCGGCGCTCGGGCGCATTCGTTGCGGGATCTGAAGAGGTGAAAGTCACCACTGTTCACAGGAGCTGAGGCGAACTCAGCGCACCGGCATGTCAATATGCCTCACAATACCAGTCACCCGAGACTGTTTGTCGGAAAAAGACGTCGTCCTCATTTTCTCCTCGTCATCTGCCGGAAGGACCGCCCTGGCGGCAACTTCCGAGCCGACCGTCGATAGATGCTGGTTGTCTATGAACAACGGGGCGCCGTCGGCGGTGGAAAAACTGCACCGAGCTCGCGGGCAAAGCGCGCTGAAAGGATCGACCAGGATCACGCCAGGCGGTGATTTCTCCGCGACACGCGTGATGATATCCCTGACCGGATCGTCGAAATTCGCGACAGCTTTCATCGGAGCATCATATGGTGTCAGATTACGATCGCCGTCGAGCCATCCTCCAAACGCAGCTCTGAAGGGTATGGCACGCTGGAGCACGGCGCGGACAGGATTAAAGTTGAACAGTGGAACGTCTTGCAGAAGGACGACATCCTTGTTCATGGCCCGCAATTGAGCGATCTGCGATGCAAGTGCCGACTCCAGGGTCGGCCCATTTTGGTTTTCGGCCTGCTCTGCGCCATTGGCTCCTGGGCTGATATAGCGCGAACCGGTCTCTGCTTCACGCATCGGAGCAGACCAGTACCCGGCCAAGATAACTTTCTTGATCGCGTCGTTTTCGCGCAGCAAACCCAATACTTTGGCATTATAAGCCGAGCATTCTGCAGCATGGAGCGGATGGTTGGGCATATAGCGCGTGGCGCTTGTCAGCGGCGGGCAGGATGTTTTTGTAAAGACGTAAAGCTGGTAACCCCGCTCCTGCGCGATGGCTCGCAATCCGGGCGCAAGGGCAGCCGCATGGCTGTCGCCGATCAAAGCTATCGCAGGCTCGGTATTGCCTGCAGGTTGGCAGTTGCTGCCGAGAGCTGGGGAGGTTGCACCATAAGATACGAGGCACGCTTCACGCCCGCCTGCGATCTGTTCAATCCTGGCAACCTGTGAACCAAATCTCTGTGGAACGCCGGCCAGTAGTGCGGTCAGCGCGAAAGGAAACGCGAAAACCGCCAAGGCCGCGGCGTAGCGCCAAAGTGTGCGGCCATTGGAAAGACCCGGGCGCCGAAACGGTTTCTCCACGAGATAATACGTCAGAACCGCCAGAATAAATGAGGTTCCAACGATGAGCAAAGCCGTCGATTGCGGCAATGGCCAGACGGATGCGACGCTGGCGAAGCTCAAAAGAGGCCAATGCCACAGATACCAGGAATATGAGACAAGCCCGATAAAAACGAACGGCCGCGAACCGAGCGCAAAAGCCACCATCGAGCTTGGGGTCGCAATCAGCAGCGCCGACCCGAGAACCGGCAAAAGCGCCGCAGCTCCGGGAAAAGGCGTGGAATCGTTGTAGACGCAGATCGGTAGGACAACCAATATCGCGCCGATCAATGCAATGGCATTGACGACTGCGCTGCCCCCCCGGTCGAGACGCAAACCCTTTGTCTCCATAACAGCGAGAATGCCGCCAATCCCCAGTTCCCATGCGCGGGTCGGAAGCAGGTAAAAGGTGAAAGCGGGATTGATCTTCAACGCTGCAACGGAAAATATGAAGGAGAGTACGACAAGCGTTGCGATCGCGGGAAGAATAGCCTGTTTAAAGTAGCGGTTCAGGAACAAAATGATCCAGGGAAAGACCATATAAAACTGTTCCTCCACGCCGAGACTCCAGGTCATCAGCATGGGCAGCTGGTCGGATGCCGGCGAGAAGTAGTTGCTGGAAAGCCAATAATAGACGTTAGAAAAGCCTAACATGGCGGCAACGGCACTATGCGAAAATTTCCTGAACTCGCCCGGGGACAGGAGGAGAAAACCGATCAGAAACGAAACGGCCAATACGAAAAACAGCGCCGGCAATATGCGCCGTGCCCGCCGCGCATAGAATCTTGTGAATTTGAATTCCGATTTTAGAATGTCGCCATAAATATGTCCTGTAATGAGATACCCGGAGATGACGAAGAAAATATCGACACCAACGAATCCGCCCGAAAATGACCTCAGACCTGCATGAAATAGCACAACGGAAATGACGGCAACCGAACGAAGACCATCTATATCGGGACGGTAAGCGCGTACGGGATTGTTGTGCATCCGATTGTCCTTTCGAGGTGATACAAGACGATACACTGCCACTCGTGAAGTCAATGCCGGCCGAGCCGCTTGCATTGCATTGCATTCAAAAATGATGCATTGCAATAGGAAATCACACTCTCCAACGCATGGCTCGCAAAATGTGAACAATTCTCAGCGGGCTCTAAATATGCTGAGACACCATAGCAGCGCGAACCATAAGATAGTGCGAGGATGGACCTAATATGACTGACGGAAAAAAACGGAAAATTCTCGCCGCTTCGTCCGGAGGTGGTCACTGGGAACAGATGATGGCTATGCGCGCTGCCTTCGAGGGTAGCGAGGTATTTTTCGCCACCACGATTCCCGGTCTCTTAAAAAAGTACGATATCAGCAATGGCTTGGTTTTGCCCGATTGCAGCCGGGACTCGATCGTTATGTCAATCAAGTGTTTTTTCAGCGCGTTCTACATTGTCTTCAAGCTGAAGCCCGATGTCATCCTGTCGACGGGAGCAGCTCCAGGCCTGTTCTGCCTGTTGGCCGGCAGGCTCATGGGCAAGCGAACGATCTGGATCGATAGTGTCGCCAATGTCGAGAAACTCTCCTTATCGGGAAAATTGGCCGGCCATATTGCAACGCTCTGGCTCACGCAATGGCAACATCTCTCGCGGCCGGATGGCCCCCATTACGCAGGAGCTGTCCTTTGATCCTTGTCACCGTCGGAACGCAGCTGCCGTTTGATCGCCTCGTCAAGGCCGTCGATACCTTCGCCAAGGATCTGACCAGACCGGTGCTGGCTCAGATTGGCAAGGGCACCTATACTCCACAGAACATGAAATGGATCAAGAATATCGAGCCTGCGGACTTCGATAAGGTCTTTCGCGATGCGACTGTCATCGTCTCTCACGCGGGAATCGGCACGGTCCTCACGGCGAAGCGTTTCGGCAAACCGATCATTCTTGTTCCACGGAAGGCGGCTCTTGGTGAGCATCGAAACGATCACCAGCTTGCCACGGTCAGTCAGCTTGTCGGCCGGCCGGGCATCTATGTCGCCCAAAGCGATGACGAACTCAAGGACTATCTCCTGCGGGACCTGGACAGCCCCTCTCATGAAGATGTTTCCGATGCCGGCCGGACGTCGCTGGTCAAGTATTTAAAGGGTTATCTCGCGGCAGGTTGAACCCGCCAACGGGCGCAGACGCCCTCGAGACAGAGGAAATTCATTCTCTGCAATCGCGGCCGGCTATGTGCCGGGCGAGTTGGGGAACGATGATCTTAGATGCGACTTCGGGCCTCGGATGGGCGCCGTCAGGAATTGCAGCGGCCAGATCGTCAGGGGTCAGACGCTCCCAATCGGGCCGATAGTCGATAAACTCCAGGCCGCGTTTCCGTGCTTCCGCCTGATGAGCCGAGATATAGCTACCGGCAAAAGGACGGATTAGCCCCCGCAGTCCCGAAAATGGATTCATCGCCATGAGGATGATCCGCGCCCGCGGCAGGCGTTGACGAAGCTGATCGAGAATGTCGGCAATATTCCTTCGGCTTTGTGCCAGGGACACGAACCGATGCAATGTCGCGTCATTGGCGTAGAGCTCGATCAGAATAATATCCGGCTGCTCGGCAACGACCCGATCCAGCTGGGTCAAAGCCCATGTCGACGTCTCGCCGCTCTTTGCGACGCTCTCCACTCTCACGGATCTCTGCAGGCAGGCAGAAAGCCTTGTCTGGAGGCCGGGCTGCCATCCCCCGCGCGCTGTCAGCGATGTTCCGAAAGCCACAATTTTCAGCGGCGGAAGGTTCTCGGCATCACTCTTTCCAGTCATCAAAACCATTACGAGGCACGCTAAAAGCAGAACCAGAACCGATGCCAGTCGCCTCTCGGTCGGCGCCGCTCGCCAAAGCCGCAAACATATCATGACAGAACCATATCTCGGCGAGAGCTATACGTCGCCCGGCAGGAGAACCTTGTGGAACGGCTGGCAGGCCCTTGGAGCCGACCTTGCAGCAGGCTTGAGACAATATCATGAAGGACAGATTGTCACGTCCGCTTCAGTGCGCAAATCAGCCTCGCATCCAACCGGGATAGCAGCTGCCTCGACATGCCGCAACGACGCCGAGGAGCGCCAATCACTCCTCACGAAATACGTGCTGCATCTGATCGGTCAGAGGTTTTGTGAGATAAGAGATGACGGTCCGGTCGCCGATCTTGATAAAGACTTCGGCCGGCATGCCGGGATAGAGCTTTATCGATTTCAGCTTCGCGATACTTTGAGCCTCCGGCTTGACGCGCAGTGGATAGTAGCTGATCCCCGTCCGCTCATCCTTGACGATATCAGGCGCAATTGAGGTGATCACCGCCTGCACATCGGGCGTCGTGCGCTGATCAAAAGCGCTGAAACGCACATCGACGGATTGGCCGACATGGACCTGGTCGATATCGCGGGTAGCGACCTTCGCCTGGACGGTAAGATCGTCATTTTCGGGAACGACGAGCCCCAGCGTCTGACCGGCTTCGATAACGCCATTGACGGTGTGCACCGACAATTCGTGAACGCGGCCGCTGAGCGGCGCGGTGATGTCGAGACGGCGGAGTTGATCGAGCGCAGTGCCGCGGCGCTCCTCATTTTCGGCGATCTGAGCTTCGACATCGGTCAGGTCCTTTGCGATCTCCGAACGGCGATCCTCATCCAGCTGAATCGACTGTCGGTCGATTTCGATCGCCTTGCCCTCGGCCTCTGCCTTTGCAGCGATTTCCTGACCGCTGTTACCCTGGAGATCGGCGCGGGCGCGCTTGAGCGTATTCAAACGCTGAAGCGTGACCAGACCCTTCTTGTAGAGAACATCGACGGCTTCGAGCTCCTGTTCGATTAAGCCGAGGGAATCGCTTGTGGCGTTAATCTGAACGACCAAGCCCTTGATCTGCTCGCCCAGTTGATCCTTGCGCGACGCCAGCTGGCTCTTCATTCCGGTCAGCGCCGATCTGCGGCTGTCGAACAACTTTCGCTCGCCGTCGAGCAGCTGCTGCGCCGCGGTGCTGGATGTCAGATCGCTGAGGTTTTCTTCGACTTCGAACGACTCGGCGCCGATCCGCTCCGCCTTCAGGCGGGCGCGGCGCGCATAAAGCTGAGCAAGCGTGCTCTCGACAATCGACAGCTGTGCTCTTGTCGCCGTTCCATCAAGCCGTATCAAAACCTGTCCGGCCGACACATGCTCGTTTTCGGAGACCAGAAGTTCCGAGACGATGCCGCCCGTCAGATGCTGGATCTTCTTGACGTCGCCGTCGACGACAACGACGCCTTCTCCGATGACGGCGCTGGAAAGTTCCGTCGTCGCCGCCCAACCGCCAATGCCGCAAACCAACGCAATGGAGAGCGCGCCGACAACCGCCACATGGCGATTGAGGGAGCGTTTGGATTCACTAATAACTTTGCTCACGATCTTCCTTCCGGCCTATTCCGCCGCATTGCCGTCGACCACGACCTTAAGCTGAGCCACGCGCTCGGCAATCGGGGTTCGTGCTGCCTCGGTCCGGCTGACCCGCGCCAGAACTTCTTCCTTAGGACCGAATGCGATCATCCTGCCCTCCTGCATCATCAGCACGAAGTCGCACACTGCCAGAACGCCGGAGCGATGCGCGATGACAACGACAATGCCGCCACGTGCACGCACGCTCATGATCGCAGCACTCAGCGCCCGCTCGCCTTCCTCATCCAGATTGGAATTCGGTTCATCGAGCACGACGAGGAATGGTTCGCCGTAGAGCGCTCTCGCAAGCGCGATACGCTGTCTCTGGCCCGCAGAAAGCGCAGCACCGCCTTCGCCGATTTCGGTCTCGTAACCGTTCGGCAGACGCAGAATGAGGTCGTGAACGCGCGCCGCCCTCGCCGCGGTAACCACCGCTTCCGGCGACATCTCTTTAGCGAAGCGGCAGATATTCTGCGCGACGGTGCCGGAGAAGAGCTCGACATCCTGCGGAAGATAACCGATATGCCGGCCGAGTGCGTCGCCGTCCCACTGGTCAAGCGCCGCGCCATCCAGACGAATGGATCCTCTGACCGTCGGCCAGATGCCCATCATCGCCCGCGCCAGCGACGATTTGCCAGAGGCGCTGTAGCCGATGACCCCGAGAGCGCTCCCGGCTTTCAGGCCGAAGCTGATATCGGAAATGACCAGCCGCTGGCCGGCCGGCGGTCCGCTGGCGACACCTTCAACCGTGACCTGCTTGGAAGGTGCAGCCAGCGCGAGAGGGGCTTGGATCTCCGGAATTGTCTTCAGCAGGTTCGCAAGCCGCGCCCAGCTCTGCTGGGCGGAAACGAAACCGCGCCAATTTCCGATCGCCGCCTCCACAGGCGCCAGAGCGCGGGACGTCAGGATGGAACCGGCGATGATAATACCCGAAGAGGCTTGACCCTGAATGACCAGGATCGCGCCTGTTGCCAGCGTTCCCGATTGCAGGGCGATGCGGAAAATCTTCGACAGCGTCGCATATCCGTTGCCGACATCCGATGCCTGCCGGGTGATGTTCCGGTATTCGCCGTTCTTGCGGTCCCAGATCTCGGCCATGGTGCCTGCCATGCCCATGGCATGAATGACCTCGGAATTGCGGATCGAGCTCTGCGCAAATCCGTTGCGCATGTTGGCGGCTTCCGATTGCCGCTTGGAGAGCGTGCGCGTGCCCTGGTTGGTCAGGAACGTCAGAATGGCGAGAACGAGCGATCCGCCGATCGCGATATATCCAATTGCTGGATGAAAAAGGAAACAGATAACGAGATAGAAAGGAAGCCAGGGCAGATCGAACATTGCCGTCGGGCCCATGCCGGACAAGAACGTTCTTATCTGATCGAAATCCCGCAGCGGCTGAAGCCCGTCTCCGCCGATCTTGACCTTCAGCGGCGCTTTGATCAACGCCCGGAACACCCGCCCATTCACCATCTCGTCAAGCGCACCGGCAACGCGAACGAGCATTCTGCTCCTGAGAACTTCGAACGCGCCCTGGAAAACATAAAGAGTCAACGCAAGTATTGCCAAGGCGGCCAGCGTCGGTATGCTTTTGCTGGGAATGACCCGATCATACACCTCAAGCATGAAAAATGAACTTGTCAGATAAAGTATGTTGATAAGCGCGCTAGCTATACCAATGAAGATCAGTCCTCCTTTGCATTTCCGCAAGGCTTTGGACGGTTCATTGACATCAGCTGCTGAACTTTGAAACACGAAGCAATCCTCTTCTACCGCATCGCGCACCAACGAAATGCTGGTCCACAGTGCAGTTACCGGCCATCAATCCGATCATTGACATGGCTGCCTTCGGATCCCCGGCACCGTTGCCGATCCCGCTTGCGAGCCATAACGTAGAACATAAATCCCACTGAAAATGACCGAAAATACAAACTTAACACGAGCAATTTCAGGGGTCTAACTTCAACACTACGATAAGTAAACGAGCCGAAGCAAGTGAATATCGCAAGACCGCCAATAAGGGTTAAAAGCGGCGAGCATGTGGCAGCTAAAATCCGGCTTTTACTGACGAACTAAACTATAAATGCAATCTGTAGTTTGATTTGGCTTTTACAGACGCGAACTTTTCCGATAAAGAGGGTGCCGTTCGCATCGCCCACTAGCGAAAACTTGGCCGCCTCGCAAATTGAATCCGCCCGCGGCTCGCGGGAATGCGCCAGACTCCGGTACAGCCTCACGCCAGGACGTGCGAGGCGTGACTGCTATGGAATGCGTCGACGTTGATCGACACGCTCAAGCTGTCGGTATCGATATGGGAAGCGCCATCGGAGATTTTGTATTGAAAGAACTCACTGACTTTGCCGCTGAGGCCTGCGAGTTTGGTGGCATCGACCGTATAACTATAATCGCCGTCGCTTTCGACGTGGATGACGCCGTATTTTCCGGTCAGCGTCAGGCCATGCTTGTCCACCGCGCTGTCACCGAAGCGGCGAAGCAGTATTGTGCCGTTAATCGCATTGTCGTTATCAAGCAGATTTCCGTGATAGGCACTGCCGGTATCTTCCGCGATCTTCAAGCTATCGTGGACCGCAACAATTTTCGGAACGACCGCTGCAGGCGCGGTCGTGGCCGGCGTTTCCATGCTGGGCGCCGGAGAACCTACCTGAGGCGCCGGTACCTCCACATGCTCGGAAACCGGTGCGACAGGAGTCTGCTCATTGCTCGACGACGTGTCGCCGCTCGCGCTGCCCGCTGCGCTGTCAAGCTCGGCCTGCGCTTGTTCGAGCGTCTTGTTTTCACCGATGGAGAACGTGTTCTGCGCAGCGATTGCGGCGGGCATCGTCAGCGTCGACACCGAACTATCGATGACATTGTCATAGAAGGAGCCTGATGCAGACCTGTCGACCTTCAGTGCCGACGCGGTCAGGTCGTCGAAGACATTGTCGTGGACAATGATGTTCTCGCGGACATAGGCGGGATTGCCGACAGCGCTGACCAGGACGCCGTAGACGCCGTCGTGCAGGTAATTTCCGCTAATGTCGTAATTTTTCGCATCGCCGGAGTCGCCAAGACCGATGCCGTACGACCAACTGTAGCCGCCATATCCAGAGATGTCGTTGTCATGGATGGCGATGTTCGTGCCCGCCTGAGCGCTCACCCCGAAACCGCCGCCGACAAGGGTATTGCCCTCAACCACGGCATCTTGAGCCCGGATCAGCACCAGGACGCCCTTGGCGCTATTGGTTTCCGTCTGCTCGAGATGATTGTCCTTGATCAGGATATTGCTGCTGTTGTTGAGCTGAATGGCGTCAGCCACGCTCCCCTGACTGTTGGTAACGGTATTGTTGACGAGGGTGACGCCCTTGACCTTATCCATCCAAATGCCATCGGCATGCACACCGGTCAGGGTGCTATTCTCGATCGTGATGTTCTGGCTGCTTTG
Organism: Rhizobium sp. NLR22b; assembly: GCF_019685295.1. NCBI lineage: Bacteria > Pseudomonadati > Pseudomonadota > Alphaproteobacteria > Hyphomicrobiales > Rhizobiaceae > Rhizobium > Rhizobium sp. NLR22b. The sequence goes on along the minus strand of NZ_JABDWM010000023.1, from coordinate 30,134 downwards.
GAAGCTGAGCGAGCCGGCCTTTCCGGCCTGACCGGTATTCGAGACCTCGACGTTGCGGACGATCCAGTTCGATACACTCCCTGCATAGATCGCGTTGGCGCCAGTATCGGCGATCTTGATGTTCTCGACAATGATGTTCGAAGCCTTGGAACCGTGTATCCCGTTATTGCTGCTGTGAATGACCGGCGCATCACCGATGCCATAGCTGCCGATGGTGATCGGAGCGCTGACAGTGCCGGAATATTTCAGGTCGAACTGTTCGTTGAAGACGCTTCCGGCAGCAAGCAGCACGCTGTCGCCAGGATTTAGTTTTAAGGCTTCCACAGCGGACAACGTCGCAAAGGCTGAACTCTCACCGGTTCCGCTGTTATGGTCGGATCCCGTTACTGAATTCACGTAATAGACGGTCATGCTGCGATCTCCCGAGGTTATGGAAGACCTTCTAACTGCGGACATCTCTCCGGCTGCTAAAATGAAACACTAAAATGCGCGATATCTCGGAATATTCTTACATTCGGAGCATGATTATTCTAGTGTACTCAAAATATTGTACCGCGATAAGGTTGCAGAGCCACCAACGCCCATTCTACCTCGATTCGGCACACTACCGCACTGTGATCCGCGGCAAGCTGAAGCCGGCATATACCCGCTCCAGCGCAGCACAACGTTCCCAAACTGAACCTATATGCGGTAAACGGAAGGGTTATTTTCGGCGATATACTACCAACCGATGGGAGAGGGCCCTGCGACTTTGCAATTCCGCTTAATAATCCGTCGCGATTACACAATAGCCCTACGGGGTGATACACTGTCGGACAAGATTACTACATTTGTCATGGAACAACGATTTTCTAATCGCGAAAGAACCATACAGCGAGGCTGCAACGGCACAGGCGATCACTAATTGTTAAAACTATAATATTTAGGACTTTCATCGACTTATGCACATTGCGCGCGTATACTTGCAGATCAATACACTCTGAAGTGCTTGTCTGTTGTTAACTACACGCTTGACTCCATGTATTAAGATACTCTTAATCATCCGGCTTGCCGAAGTCAAAAGTGACCGGCGAAGAGCAATTTCAAGGAGAGACACAGATGGCTATTCACGCAACCGACGATACTGCAACATTTCTGGAAACCGACGTCATTTCCGGGAACCTGCTCAGCAACGACACATCCGATGGCAACCTTTTCCTTCGCGCCTTCGACCACCAGAGCGTTGGTGCCAAGCAGGGCAACAATCAGATTACCGCAATCGCAGGCGACTACGGAACGTTCTACGTCAAGCCGGACGGAAGCTATACTTACGTATTGAGTGACGCTGCAAAGGTCGGCTTCACCGCCGGTGAGACGCTCCACGAACGGGTTTCCTACAAGATCTCCGATGGCGCCGGCCATACCGATTTCGGCCTATTCACGCTGAATATCCAGGGTGTCACCCAGGTAAAGCCGATTGCTGTTGACGACCATCTCAGCTTCAACGAGGGCGACGCCATCGCCGGCAATCTGCTGACCAACGACATTCCTGGCGACAATGGCCATCTTTTCCTGCGTCAGTTCGCCAACACCAGCGTAAACGGCGACCCGACCGCAACAACGAACATTGCCGGCACCTATGGGACCTTCCATGTCAAGGCGGACGGCTCGTTTACCTATGACCTAGCTTCGGATATCGCTCCAGGCGACCATATCACCGAAACAATCCAGTACTACAAGATCTCCGACGGTGAAGGCCATACGGATGTCGGCATTCTAACGCTCAACATCACGGGCACGGACGTCGTCTCCGGCGCAACCGTCTGATCATCGATAAACCATCGATGATGCAGCGCCCGCCGCTTACGCGGCGGACGTTGTTGATGTTGTATCAAGACCTGCTTTGTCCGCTCTGACAATGTTTCATCTCAGATGCGGGTTTAGGCAGCTTAAGCTTGCTACGCTCTTCAGGAATGGCGGAGAACGATTATCTGCCGCAGCGCTGTCGAAACCGCGCTGTAGCCCCCTCTCCTACGCTCGCCCAAGTTCGATCGAAGATCGGGCGGAGCTGCGGGTTGACCTTCCTTATCGCGGCATTGACCATACAGCGATCGCCAAGTTTCAGCATTGTGGTGAGATCGCTATCAAGCGCAATCTTTGCAGCGGAAAGGGTTACGCTGGTAAAATCGTTCCAGAAATAAAACCGCGATAAAATCATTCCTTGATCGTGGGGCGCGAGCACGACCGAACGCTTCATCATTTCCGCAATCGAGACTGGATCTTCTGCGATTTTCGACTGCACGGCCGCAAGCCGAAGCCAAAAGTTGCTATTTGTCGGCATGCACGAGAGGGCATGCCGCAAATATTGACGCGCATTTGACGCCGCAGCGGCCCAAGCGTCGTAGTTGACATTGACGTTCTGTCGATCGAGCTGCGTCAGAATGAGCGTGACGCCGGCGGCGAGGATGTCAGATCGGCAATAGTGTCCGTCGACCACCTCGACAGCGCGCGCCGCATATCTGGCCGCGACATCGTTCGCGACAGTTTCGCCGCGTTCTATCCTCTCGGCGACAAGCGAAATGCTGGCCGTCCTTATCGAGGCATAGAGTTCTCGGCCGGCCAGCGCCGTAAAGACCACAGCGACGAGGAGGAAAACGATTCTCGTGGGCGAAACATACCGAATGCCGAGCATCAGCTTTCGGTATAGTACCGCGAATAGCGCTTATAATAATACTCGCTGGAACCGAATGTCCGGTAGAGCTTCATCTGCGCCGGATCGACCTTGGTCAATATGGCACCGACGCACTTCGTATAGAGATCCGGTTCGGACAACAGTGTCGACTGAACCACCTTCCGCGAAGTCTTGCCCCACTCGATCACGAAAACGACCGCGTCGAGCTTCGGGTTAATGGCGCGTGCATCCACCACCGGAGCCAGAGGAGGCAAGTCGACGATAATGTAATCGAAACTTTGACGCGCAAGCTCGAGAAGCTGATCCATACCGCGCGACGCGAGCAGCTCCGACGAATGCGGAACGCGATAGCGTGCCACGGTCGGCAGGAATGCGAGCTTTGTTTTGGGGTCAAGGAGAATGAGATCCTTCAGCGGGCGATTGTCGACGATTGCTTCAAGCAAGCCGGCCTCCGCGTGGCGGCCGATGGCCCGCGTCGCTCCCGGATTGCGCATATCGGCGTCGATCAGCAGGCACCGTGCCCCTTGCATGGCCAAAAGCTTGGCAAAATTGATGGCGGTCGTCGACTTGCCTTCACCGGGCAAGCTCGACACCACACCGATGACTTTGCAGCGCTGGTCGGAGGCACTGATATCGATCGCGATCTTCGCGCTTCGAAGCGTCTCGGCGAATGCCGACAGCGGATGCTCCTCGACATAAGTCGTGGTCTTGCCGCCCCTGGCGATGCTTCGCGGGTTCCCGGGATCGACGAGCGTCGGATCCTCGACGTTGTTCTCGATCAACGGCATGACGCCAAGTGATTCGACGTCGAGCATATCCTTGACATCGTCACCGGTGCGGAAGAAGCGATCGCGGAATTCACGGAAAGCGCCAATGCCGCTACCGAACGCGCATCCCAGGAACATGGCGAAAGCGATGACGAGGCTTCTTTTCGGCGCGCTCGGCTTCGTCGGCGTCTCCGCAGTCGTGATGATGCGTGCGGCGGTAATTGGGAAGCTCTGCTGCTGGATCGCTTCCTGATAGCGCGCCAGGAAGCTCTGATAGAGATTCTTGTAAGTATCCCGCGTCCGCTCGAGCTCGCGGAGCTGTACCTGCGTCTCGCCCGCCGTTGCCGCTACACCCGTTGCCTTATCAACGCTGTCGCGCAGCGATTTTTCGCGGGATTGCGCAACCGTGAGCTCGCTCTGATAGCTTTCAGCGATGCGATTCAGCTCGTCGAACATGAGCCGTTCGTATTCGGCCATCTCAGCACGGAGCCGGACTGCCTGCACGTGGTCGGGACCAAGCCGCGCCTCGATCTCGGCCTCGAGCTTCGAAGCTTCCAGATATTTCTTGCGGAGGTCGTTTGAAATCGAGCTGTCAAGCACATCGGTCACGATCGCATCGGTCTGCTTGGCTTCGATGATCGACTTGATGCGAGTATATTTCGCCTCGGCCTGCGCCGTTTCGGCCTGAGCCTTGATCAACTGGCTGTTCAGCTCGGAAAGCTGCTGCTCGCTGAGCAAAGTGCCCGATCCTGCCTCGACAAGTCCATGCTCGCTGCGGAACTTCTGCACTGCGAGGTCGGTGTCCAGCGCCTGCTGCCGGAGTTCTTCAATACGCTCCTGCAGCCACTCGCCGGCCCGGCGTGTCGCCTCATATTTCGAATTGAGCTTATCAACCAGATAAACATCGGCGATGGCAGCGGCAATTTCTCGCGCCAGATCCGGCGACTGCGAGGTATAGCTGACGTCGAGGACGTAGGATTTGCCGACACGCTCGACATCGATATTTCCGGCGACGGTTTCCGCAGCCCATCGCCGCTTCATTTCCGCATCAGGAGCAACGGCCCCGTCGTCGGCAAACCAGGAGCGGAAATTGACCAGGGATTTCAGCGTTGCGACAGAAAAAAGCGAGTTCTTCTGCGCCGTGAATACAGGATCATCGACAAGTTTCAGCTTGTCGACGACCGCATAGGCGATCGTGTCGGACTTCAACAGCTCGACCTGGCTGAGGACCGTGCCCTCGTCATCGTCCAGCTGGCCGAAAGCCGCCAGCTGGTTAATCATCTGATTGTCGCTGCGGTCGATCAGCACTTTGGTCTCGGCCGTGTAGACCGGCACCGCAGTCAGCACATAGACGACACCAAGAATGGCGAAGGCGAAAGCGCACACCGCTACGATCCGCCATTGCCGGCGAACAATTGCGATCAGCTTGTCGAAATCGATGAAATCAGCTTCGTTTCCTGTATCGCGGGAGGCGTCGATACGCGGCGTAAGTTTATCTGGCGACAGCAATTTCGATCTCCAACAAAGGCGTCAAGCGCCAAGATCTACAGGCAATTCCAGCTATTGTGTGACCGGGACGCTCTGACTCGTCGACTCCGTCGTGTCAGCGGACGACTGTCCTCCCCCATTCGTGCTGACAAACGTAGTAGTGGTAGTAGTGCTCGAAGACGAGTCGGAATCTGCGTTCGAAACTATCAGCGTACCGGCAGTCGTCGCAGCGCCGTCGAAAGGCGTGCCATCGTCCGACCCCGGGCCGGTTTGTCCAACCTGCCCATCATTGCCGATGCCGGGTGCTGCGGCGGCGGCACTTGCGCCGGGGCCGAGCGCCGCGGTCCCGCCTTCGGCCAGGACCTTTGCAAAGGCAGCAAGCAGCGGCGCGAGGTTCGGATCGGCGCTCGCCGCCTCGGCGACAGCCTTTTCGATAACCAGCTTGAATTGCGGATCTGTCACCTGGCAACTGTTTGCCGCCCGCGCGAGACCGGAGCCGATGGCCGCCATCTGTGCGGCATTCGCCTTCTTGGCCTGCTCGATCACCGGCGACAGCGCGTCGTTGCTGCTTCCGACCAGCGCACGAACACGCGACGACAGAACCAACGGATCGGACAGATCGAGCAGAACGGCGGGATTGGCCGTAAATCCGCCGACATCAATGGAAGTCAGGTTTGCAGGACCCAGGCAAGCAGCCGCAAAGGCGCCCGACGTCATGCCGACAAAAATTGCCGCGGCAATTCCGCTATATGCAAGTTTACGATGAACACTAAACCTTGCCATAAAAGTGGCTTCCTTCATCAAATCCGCTGTCGAAAACAGGCCGCGGCGCCGATCGTACGCGTTCGGCGCCGGCTCTTTCCCACTTAATTTCCGAGTTCTTGCACCGCATTACGGGTATCGCGTGCGTCGTCCGACACGCCGGCGACAGTGGACGATACCGAGTTTACGATGTCAAGGAACTTGACCAATTCGACAGAGTCCGAATTGGAAATATAGATAATATCCTTGTCTTCCATCTTGAATTGCTGAGCGGCAAACAGGGTGGCCGGATCACGAAGATTGGCGCGGATAATCACGGGAACCGTATCGCCCGCAAACCGCGTCGTATCTACATGCATCGCCGCAAGCGTCTTCCTCGGGAGAAGGCGATAGAGCAGAACCTGGGCTGGGTCCGCTCGGTCGTCGCGCAGGCCGCCCGCCTTCGCGATGGCCTCCCCGAGAGTCAGATCCGACTCTTCGAAATCGAACCGGCCGCTGACGCCGGCGGCGCCGAGCGCGAGATAGGTACGGCGCTCATGATCGACCGAGATCGTGTCATCCGGCGCGACATAGATATTCTCCGCCGGATTTTTCAACAGCGTATTGTAGGCGACGGTCGCCGTTCTGCCGCGGCGCTGCAGCGTCACATTCGTTTCAATGTTATTGGTCGTCAAACCACCCGCGGCGGAAATGACGTCGAGGATGCGCTCACCGGCCGGGCTGATCTGAACGCGTTGCGGATTGTTGACGTCACCAAGCACGGCCACCTGACTGGAGCGGTTGGTTGTCGTGGTGATAACCACCTGCGGCTCGATTGCGCGGCTGGCCAGACGATCTTCGACATCCTGCTCGACGGTCTCCTTCAGGCGACCCGCAGCCGGAACGCGACCCGCATAGGGGATCGTGATCGTTCCGTTTCTATCGATGGTCTGCGCCGGCAGAGAGATATAATTGCCGGGCCGGCTACCGGCGTCGGAGGGAATGAAGAGACCGCCGGACTGAGCTTCGAAAATCGCAACCTCGACGACATCGCCATAACCGAGCGGAATTTCAGGCGCTCCACCGCGCCCACCGCCAAAACCCTTGAAGGAGGTCGGTTGCGGAGAGGTGAAATAGGACAGGACGTTCTTGCTGAGGTCAACCAGGGCGTAGTCGATACCGACGCGACGCTCCTTCGTTGTTACCTTTACCGCGGCCCCTCGATCGACATCTTTGTGATCTGGACCGGATCTTGGCAAGGACGTGCAGCTTGCCAAAATACTCGTTAGCGCTACAACAATGGCGACGCGTGTACTACCGACAGGAAAACAACCCATAGAATAACCCGTGTTGACGCCCTTGAAGCTACTGCTCCGCAATCGGACAAATTACAAGACAATCCCTGATCAATAATTACCGAATGCCGTTTATCATTCTCTAACTGTGGCAGCCCGGCAACGCCGAGCCCTTCAGTAAACGAACGGCTCAGCCCGGCTCTCTGACGCCGGCAATAATCTAAAGGCTGCGTCCGCTATAAAATTTCTTGCGTTTAAGAGTCAACCCGCAGCCCCCAATCAATCGGTATTTTCGAAAAACCTTCATAAATTCCATTCATTTAAAGCCGTTTGGCGCGGATCGATCACCCATATTGCCGATCGATTTCGCCGCGACTGCGGCCGAGGCTGATCGCAACGACGGCGCTCAGGAATGCGGAAAAAAATACCGCGAAACCAGGGATTTGCAGCGAAAAATCGACCGCGGCATGAAGGGCGACCAGAACCGTCCCCGCTATGCCGAGCAGAACATAATGTCGCAGGCGCCGCCTGTCGGAGAGCCCGCGCCGGAAAACTTTCGCAAGCACTGCGAAAACAAGAAACGTCGCAACCGGAAACATTATCCCCAGACCAAGAATGCCTTCGAGGTAGAAATTGTGTGCACGGTCAAAAATCCCGAAGATGCCGCAGGCGGGATCGCGGTAGGCGGAAAACACGGTGCGGAAGGTTCCAAGGCCGGTTCCCGTTAGCCAGTGATCCGAAATGGCACGCCATATGCCGGGCAGAATACAGAAACGATCATCATCCTCGAGCCGCCGTTCCTGCGCGCGCAAAATCGCCTGCCCTGCAAACATGCTCAGCAACAGGACGACGAAAATGACCGCCGAGAGAAACTTCACTACCGAACGCCATTTCGACACCGGTGTTAAATGTTGACTTGAACTCTTCCAATTGAGGGCAAGCCAGGGAAAATAAATGAGCGCGGCGACAAAGGTCGCGAATATTCCGGCGCGTGATCGGCTCAGCATCAACGCGGTGAAACATGCGCATAGGAGCAGAATATAGATCCACGTTCTCAAGAGCAGAAGGTTTCGGCCTGGTTCGCCGGGCGGATGGACTGAGTAAGACCGGGCATTGTCCCTGACCAGCGTCAGCATGAGCAACGTTCCTAGCCCGAGGAAAGTCGCGGCCGTATTGCGGTTGACGAAGACGGCCGTCAGGCTGTCGAGGTAGGCGTGTTTCTCTATGACGATCAGGATGGTGGGAAACATCGAAAATTGCAGCAGGCCGAAAACAGCGATGCCCCCCGCCGCGAGCCCCAGGCTGGTGAGCACTTTCCGCGCTCGTTGATCGGTATCGCACAAGATAAGTCCGGTCAGAAAAGTCACGAAAGGCAGGGCCACCCTGAGTATCGACGCAAGCGTGTCGGCCGGCTCGACGGAGATCGCCGCATATTGGACGCCCGCCAGATCGCGCGCAGCGCCCCAGGCGGGGTTTGCCAGCCAGTTGGCCGGCAGTTCAATCGTTTGGATGAATGCCCAGCTCGCCAGCACGACGAGCAAAAGCAAGGCGATCTTGAACACCCACCTGCTTTGTATTGGCTCGGCAAACAGCAATATCGAAACGATCGCGAGAGCAAACATTCCGATTGCGGCGAAGGCGAAGGGCAAAGGTGTGACACTCCCAAAAGGAATGAGCGTCAATATCACCAGGCCGATGAAGGCAACGAGAATCGTCTCCCGCAAGACCTGCCTGTTGATGAGGTTGGATAACATTTGGGACTTCACTCACCGGCAGGGAAAACGAGGCAATCACAACCATTACGGTTAATATACTCGTACTAACATAAGTTGCATATCAAGCGCTTGCGTGTTAAAGTGCAACAGAATTCCACATCGTTAAAATTGTCGCGAACGGCTTAAGCCAATCGAGACAGGACCCGCTTATGCTCCTTCAAGCAGCAGAAACGGGACAGGCGTTCTGTGCCCAATACTTGGCAGATCACTAAATCGCCATGCCATTGACTGAACCAAAAGGCAAGCCTGATCTCAATCGCTTGCCCTGACGGGGATTAAGAGATGAAGAAAACCTTCGTTACACTTCTGGCACTGGCTTTTACAGTAGGAAATGCCTGCTCTGCACTTGCGGCCGGCCCCGCAGGTTTCGCCCGCGGCCTGACCAGCAGTTCCGAGGTCAGCTATATCTCCGAAAAAGAAAAGATCGTTCCGCCTTTCGCCCAGGTGCTGTTCTGCGCCCAGAACCCCGCCGAATGCCGCGACAACAACGGTCTGGCGGTCATCGCACTGACGGACAAGGAAATGCTGCAGCTGAAGAATGTGAACCACACGGTCAATCGTACCATGATTGGCCGCAACGATTCCCGCAACGAACTGAACGGCGATGTCTGGAAGGTGAATGTGCGCAGCGGCGACTGCGAAGATTTTGCATTGACCAAGCGCAGCCGGCTGATAGCGATGGGCTGGTCATCGCGCGCCTTGCGGATTGCAACGGCCTATACACCTTCCGGCGAAGGGCATGCCGTCCTCGTGGTCAGAACCGACAAGGGCGACCTGGTCCTCGACAACAGGCAAAGCAGCATCAAGAACTGGCGCGATACAGATCTGCGCTGGGACAAGATCCAATCGGGAACGGACCCGTACGTCTGGTACCGGCTGTAGCAGCCGAGCAGCCGATAGAGCAGTTCGCCTCATTCCCGGATTGAAATAGAGCCGGCTCTCACGAACGCTCGACTTGTCATATCGCCCACATAAACCTATGTTTTTGCTGTCGAGCGGGTGGCCGGCAACGAACAGCGGCACCCTCGACACGACTTCCGATGTGGGTATTAAGCGATCTTCGATATTGTCTTTTGGCCCAGATTCAGTATGACGAACGCCATGCTGCGACGCAGCATGACGTTCTACTCTAATGATTTGAGGGAAATATGCGCATCACGATGATTGGATCAGGCTATGTCGGCCTCGTTTCAGGCGTTTGCTTTGCGGATTTCGGCCACGACGTCATCTGCGTCGACAAGGATCTGAGTAAGATCGAGGCTCTTCGCGAGGGCCGCATTCCGATCTACGAGCCGGGTCTCGATCAACTGGTTGCCGAAAACACCAGCACCGGCCGCCTGTCGTTTTCGACGGATGTCGGCGAAAGCGTTCGTGGCGCCGACGTTGTGTTCATCGCGGTCGGAACGCCGTCTCGTCGCGGCGACGGCCATGCCGATCTCTCCTACGTCTACGCGGCTGCGCGCGAGATTGCCACCTATGTGGAAGGCTTCACAGTCATCGTCACCAAGTCGACGGTGCCGGTCGGCACTGGAGACGAGGTCGAGCGCATCGTGCGGGAAACCAATCCTTCGGCTGACGTCGCCGTCGTCTCCAATCCCGAATTCCTGCGTGAAGGCGCGGCGATCGAGGATTTCAAGCGTCCTGATCGGATCGTCGTCGGACTGAACGACGACCGGGCACGCGAGACCATGACCGAAGTCTATCGTCCGCTTTACCTCAACCAGGCTCCCCTGGTCTTCACGAGCCGCCGCACCTCCGAGCTCATCAAATATGCGGCTAACGCCTTCCTGGCCATGAAGATCACCTTCATCAACGAGATCGCCGATCTCTGCGAAAGGGTCGACGCAAACGTCCAGGACGTTTCGCGCGGCATCGGCCTTGACGGCCGTATCGGCTCCAAGTTCCTGCATGCCGGTCCGGGTTACGGCGGTTCGTGCTTCCCCAAGGATACGCTTGCCCTTGCCAAGACGGCGCAGGATTACGACGCACCGGTCCGTCTGATCGAAACGACGATCTCGATCAACGACAACCGCAAGCGGGCAATGGGCCGCAAGGTCATTTCGGCGGTCGGCGGAGACATTCGCGGCAAGAAAGTCGCCATCCTCGGACTGACCTTCAAACCGAACACCGACGACATGCGCGACAGCCCGGCCATCGCCATCATTCAGACGCTGCAGGACGCCGGCGCCCAGGTCGTCGGCTATGATCCAGAGGGTATGGACAATGCCCGCAAGGTCATCGAGAACATCGAATATGCGAACGGCCCTTACGAAGCCGCGGCCGACGCCGATGCCATCGTCATCGTCACCGAATGGAACCAGTTCCGCGCACTCGATTTCAATCGCCTGAAGCAGTCGATGCGCGCTCCGGTCCTGGTCGATCTGCGCAACATCTATCGCAGCGACGAAATCCGCAAACACGGCTTTACCTATACCGGTATCGGCACCAATCTTTACCAGGACGCCTGACGGAGCCTGGCAGCCATGTGAGCCTTCTGACGCCGCGGCACAATCCCGCGGCGTTTGTTTTTGGAGCGTGCGCCACGCTCTCTTCGCCGAGCGCATCGGCACGAAGATCAGAAATGACTCTTGGAAAAATACGATGCGCAAATCCAGAGTGCGGAGAGCGCGTCCTTCGTCTGAAAAATCGCACGGCGCGCTAAAGCAGCCCTACCCTCGTCCCCTTGATCGTCAGTACGGTCAGCCGGCCCGTCGCCGACACCGCGGTGTCGATGCCGATGCGTTGCGGACCGAATGTCGGGGCTCGCCCCGGAGTATGTCCGTGGATCACGAGGACAGGAAGCTGCGGTCCTTCGTCCAGGAAGGGCTGCCGGATCCACATCAGGTCGTTGTCTTTTTGTTTCTCGAGATCGATGCCGGGTCTGACGCCCGCATGCACAAAAACCACCCTGCCTAGGCGCACCATGATCGGCAGCGATTCCAGGAACTGGATATGCCGCTCGGGTATCATATTGCGAATGACGCGGGTGATCGTTTCATTTCCCGCCGCCGACTGCAGGAGATGCTCGATATCGATGCCGTATGAGTGCAGCGTCTCCGTCCCGGCGAAACCCAGCCATTCGAGAATACCAGCCGGTTTGCGATAGAGCTTCACCAGTTCAGCATCGTGATTGCCGCAAAGAACCAGGCGCTGAAATCCTGGCGGCGGGTTCTTGCTCAGGAACTCCAGAACCGCGCTCGAATCGGGTCCACGATCGACATAATCGCCGAGCATGACGATGAGTTTCGGCCCCTGAATGCGTGCTGCATCCTCCTCGATGCGGCGATGCACCTCGACGAGCTCGTTGTAACATCCGTGAACATCGCTCATGGCGTAGACCGCAGCGAAGTCGCCTTCGGCAAAGCTCAACCGAGCGCGCTTCTTACGATTGCCGGCCAGTATCGGTATCTGTTGTCGCCACCGTCCTAGATAATTAGACATGTAACCCATTTATGAGACCCGACCGATTGGCGGGTTGATCGATTTCCCATCCATCGCTGCAATGGCACGCAACTCAGTGTTCATAAGAAGTTGGCCTGATCGCGGCGTTGACAATGTAGCCGCAACTTATTGCCACATTCAAAACGACCTGATCTTTCGCCGCTTGCTGAATCGCCTTCACCAGCCTCGTCTGGGGTCGCGACAGAACGCTGCGCGTCCAACACATCAAACAATGCGGATTGTCCATCCCTGTAGCTCCCAGGTGAAAGCGCAAGGGTCTCCTGCGTGAATCCTGGGTGCGAAGCGAGGCAAGCTCGCCAACGATAGCTAAACGGCTGCCACGGACAACGGCGTTTCTGTACTTATGTTTTCGTTGAGAAGATATCATCATTAATATCAAGTTGTATTTTAGGACATGATGATTAATCGCCGGTTAATCTTCTGTCTACTGGATCGATTCTTTCATATTCGGCTGTGCCACCCAAAGTCTCCAGACCGGGGAGAACTCGAAACCGACGGCTTTCCACAGGCGAGGCCTCCGGAAAAGCTGCATAAATCAACTACAGCGAGAGGCATCCGGAAAAAATGAACGTTAAAGCAGATCACGCTTGACGACCCTGCGACGCCGCTTAAAGATGGTGCGCCGCGAGCGTGAATGACGATTATTGATCAGGAATCTGAGATCCAAAACTGCGGGGTGCAAAGTGGAAACTGCGGTTGATTCGAAACTTATCGAGGCGATCAGCTACGACGAAGACAGCCGGCATCTACGGGTCTATCTGACCAACGGCCAGAGACGAGAATATGAAGGTGTCCCCAAAGGCGTCGTCGTCGGTTTGACGATGGCAGAATCGCCGGGGAATTTTTACATGAAGGCAATAAGGGGCAAATATCCTCATCGCCCCTGAGCATGTCGCGCAAAACTGTGCTGCGGTTTTGCAGCAACGCCATGCCTAATCAGCGACCTAAAGCGCAAGGAGCGAATCTGGAAGATCGCGACGCGCTTCAGATAATTGGTCGATCAGCGACGATGCGGGGCCGGCATTCGCCGGCCCCGTTCGCAGTCTTGGCCACTGTGGCAAAGGTCAATAGCCGCCGAGGAAGCCGCTAACCGCATTGATCTCCGATGGCGCGATCTCGTGCCCACCGGCATGCCAGACCGTCCTGACTTCCGCGCCCCGGCCCTCCAGGTGCGCAGACAGCGCCTGGGTCACCGCGGCCGGAGCGATGGGATCCCGCTGCCCGGCTGTCACCAGAACCTTTCTTCCGGTGAGCGTCGAGCGAGCCTGGGGCTGAAACGGAATGAGCGGATGCATCAAAACCGCCGCATCGAAGATGCCTTTTTCGATCAGCACGTTAGCAAGAATATTCGCCCCATTCGAAAAACCCAGGCCGAGAATGTGGGAAGCCCGATATTCGTCGGCAAACGCCTTGACATAGGCCGCCATCTTCTCCGTCGCGCGTGAAAGGTCGGACATGTCGTAGACCCCTTCGCCGGTGCGGCGAAAGAACCGCGCCGCGCCGTATTCGGAAACATCGCCACGCGGCGAAAGAATCGTTGCTTCGGGCAACAGCCGTCGGCCGAAGTCGAAGAACTGGTTTTCGTCGCCGCCGGTGCCGTGCAGCACGAGCAGAATAGGTTTGTCAGGTGCACCGGCACGCAGCCGGTGCACATATCCGGTTTCGGTCATCTTGCCCTCCCTAAGCTTCGAGCGGCTGCAGATGCTGCTCGAGCAAGGCACGAAGATGAGCGTGCTGCTGCGGCAGCTTCAGCGCTTCGCCGAGATGAGCCGTGTCTTCGTCACGGTCGAAGCCGGGCTCATTGGTCGCGACCTCGAACAAAACACCGCCCGGCGTGCGGAAATAAATCGCCCAGAAATAATCACGGTCGATCACAGGCGTCACCTGATAGCCCGTATCCATCAGGGCCTTGCGCACTTCGAGCTGCTTTTCGCGATTCTCGACGGCAAAGGCGACATGGTGGACGGAGCCGGCGCCGGGAAGCGCGCGGGCAATGTTCGGCATCGTCTCAAGGTCGATGAGGTGCGCGCCGTTGCCGTCAGACTTGATCAGCCGCTTGATGCCGTCCCGCTCCTCAGCCACTTGATAACCCATGAACTTCAAGAGTTCGGCCGTCGCGCCCTCGTCTCTCAGCCGCATGGCGACGGAGTGGAAGCCGCGAATGGCGTGGTCTTCGCTGATGCCGCCATGCGTCCAGGGCTGGCGGGCATCATCCTTGACCTCGACAAGCGCGAAGCCGTCACCGTCCGGGCCGGAGAAGTTCAGGCGCTTTTCGCCGAAGCTTTCCTCAGCCTTCAGACCGCCGAGACCAAGCGTGGCGAAGCGGTCGCTCCAGAAGCCGAGCGAGCCTTGCGGGACAGAAAATACCGTCGTGCCGACTTCCCCGGTCCCGGGCCGGCCCTGCGCCATCTTCGGGAACGGGAAATAGGTCATGATCGTGCCGGGCGCACCGGTCTCATCACCATAGTAGAGATGGTAGACATCAGGCGCATCGAAATTGACAGTCTTCTTGACGCGCCGCAGGCCGAGCGCATGGGTGAAAAACTGATTGTTGGTGCGGGCGTCCTGCGCCATCGACGTGACGTGGTGCAGACCCTTGATCTGATCGAGCATGTGAGACCCCTTTCTTGCCCGCAGTCCGCGGGCTTTTGATGGATCATAAATGCGCCTCAGCCGGCCTCCGGAATAGACCCAGAGACCAAAACGCATTGTCTATTATTAGTGAACGAAGATCGCGCCGCGTTCACATCAGGCGCCGTAAGGATCTGCCGGCAATTGCCAGTCGATCGGCGCCCGTCCGCGGGACTGAAGGAAGGCATTCGCCTTGGAAAAATGTTTGCAGCCAAAGAAGCCGTTATGGGCCGAAAGCGGCGAGGGATGCGGCGCCTTGAGCACCAGATGCCGCGTGGTATCGACAAATGCGGCCTTGCGCTGGGCATAGGAGCCCCAGAGCATGAAGACGACAGATTCGCATTCGTCATTGACTTTGCCGATAATGGCATCGGTGAAGCGCTCCCACCCCTTGCCCTGATGGGCGGCCGCTTGCCCTTCCTCGACCGTCAGCACGCTGTTCAGCAGGAGCACGCCCTGCTTTGCCCAATGTTCGAGAAAACCATGGCGCGCTGGCGCTATGCCGAGATCCGTCTCCATCTCCTTATAGATATTGACGAGCGAGGGCGGTATGCGCACGCCGGGTCGGACGCTGAAGCATAGTCCATGAGCCTGCCCAAGCCCGTGATATGGATCCTGTCCGAGGATGACGGCCTTGACGTTGACAATCGGCGTCAGATCAAGAGCGCGGAAATATTCGCTGCCCTTCGGAAAGATCCGCTTGCCCACTCGTTTCTGCGCGACGAGAAAGGATTTGAGTTGTTGCATATAGGGGCTTGAAAACTCCCCCGCCAGCGCGGCCTTCCAGCCCTCATCGAGACTGACGGATGTATCGCTCATCAGGAACCCTTCAGCATAGGACGAAACAATGGACACACGGTTCTAACAAAATCGATCTACGCTGCAATGCCTGTCGGCAATGGGTCTACGTCTTTAGGATCGGCGGGAGAAGACTGCGAGAGGCTGTCCGAGGCATCGTCGTTCGTGTTTAACTATATGACGGCTTCGGTATTTACGCCGGCAGGCGGCCTGAGTAGAACCTTGATTGTAAACTGGAGGCACCTCTTCAAATGAAATTCGGCACGAGCGGCCTTCGCGGACTTTCAGTGGATCTCAAGGGTCGTGCCTCGGCTCTCTACGCGATGGCGTTCGGCAAATATCTGCTGAAAAGCGGCAAGGCACAGACCGGCGACGTCATTTTGATCGGCCGCGACTTTCGCGATTCCAGCCCCGAAATCTCGGGCAATTGCGCTGGCGCGCTTGCCGCGCTCGGCTTC
The DNA here is from genome assembly GCF_019685295.1 of Rhizobium sp. NLR22b. Classification (NCBI taxonomy): domain Bacteria; kingdom Pseudomonadati; phylum Pseudomonadota; class Alphaproteobacteria; order Hyphomicrobiales; family Rhizobiaceae; genus Rhizobium; species Rhizobium sp. NLR22b. Next base: position 14,048 of record NZ_JABDWM010000023.1, on the reverse strand, counting down.
CGCATTTTCGACTGCGGCAATGTCCCGACGCCAGCCCTTGCTCTTTATGGTCTTGAAAGCAAGGCCGCATGCCTGATGATAACCGGCTCTCATATTCCGGCGGACCGCAACGGCATCAAGTTCTACCGTCCGGACGGCGAGATCGACAAATCGGACGAGGCTGCGATTACCGCCTTGGCCGCCGAAATCGAGAAAAGCGGCGAAGCGGTCATGCAGGCGCCAGCGGCGATGGAAGATCGTGAGGCGATCTGTCGACAGCTCTTTTTCGAACGCAATACGGCCCTGCTTCCGCAAGGCGCGCTGTCCGGCCTGAAGATCGGCGTCTACCAGCACAGCACCGTAGCCCGTGATCTCCTGGTCGACGTTCTTGCCCATTATGGCGCTGAGGTCACCGTTCTCGGGCGTTCGGAAAGCTTCATTCCGGTCGATACAGAAGCCGTTTCCGAGGAGACTATCACGCTGATGAAGCGCTGGGTCTCCGATCACAGCTTCGATACAATCGTCTCGACGGATGGCGATGGCGACCGCCCGCTGGTCGCCGACGAAACCGGCACGCCACTGCGCGGCGATCTTCTCGGCCTGGTGGCAGCCAATTTCCTTGGAGCCGGCACGGTGGTGACACCGGTGACCTCCAATTCCGGCATCGAGGCAGCAGGCTCCTTTACCGTCACGCGCACCCGCGTCGGCTCGCCCTTCGTCATAACAGGCATGGAAGAAGCCGTCGCCGCTGGGCGAGATCACGTAATGGGCTTCGAGGCCAATGGCGGGCTGCTGACCGCAACCCCCTTCGTTATTAACGGCAGAGCCGTGCGCGCCCTGCCGACACGCGATTGCTTCGTCCCGATGCTGGCGATCCTGTCGCTCGCCGCCAAACGCCGGCAGCCGCTCTCTGTTATCGCCGCCTCCTATCGCCTGCCCTTTGCCGCCGCCGACCGCCTGGAGAATTTCGCGGTCGAGACCAGTGCGGCGCTGATGGGATATCTGCGCGCCTCGGATGAAAATCTCTCCGCTTTCCTGCTGCCGATCGGCGAGGTGGCGGCGAAATCCGACATAGACGGCCTTCGAGTGACGCTCGGAGATGGCGGGATCATCCATTTCCGCCCGTCCGGCAACGCGCCGGAAATGCGCTGCTACGTCGAGGCCGGAAGCGAAACTGCAGCTCTGGCCCTGCTGCAGGCAGGGCTCAATCGAATTAGAGACTGGGCAGGCGCCCGACAATCATGCGACGAAAACGTATTTCAAGGAACCCGCCTATGACGCAGAAAATCGTTCCCGTGATCATGGCCGGCGGTAAAGGCACCCGGCTCTGGCCGCTTTCCCGTGCCACCGCGCCGAAACAATTCATTCAGTTCGTCGGCAACAAGACGCTGTTCCAGGACACCCTCGAACGTGTTTCCGATCCCGCGCTCTATGAAGCCCCGATCGTTGTCACCAACGAGGAATTCCGCTTCCTGGTCGCCGAGCAGGCCCGCGCGCTTGCCATTCCGCTCGCCGCCGTGCTGCTCGAGCCCGTTGCCCGCAACACCGCCGCAGCGGTGGCCGCCGCCGCGACGCTCGCCGCCGAGCTCTTCGGCAAGGACACGATCATCCAGATGCTCGCTTCGGATCACGAGATCCTTGCCGACAAGAGCTATTTCGATTGCATCCGCATCGCCCGCGATGCGGCCGCTGCTGGCAAGCTCGTCACCTTCGGCATTAACCCCACCGAGCCCGCGACCGGGTACGGCTATATCGAAATCGGCGAAGCGCTCGGAAACGGCGCCCACAAGGTCAGCCGCTTCGTGGAAAAGCCGGCCTTGGACAAGGCCGAGCAGATGCTGGCCGATGGCGGCTTCTATTGGAACTCGGGCATCTTCATGTTCCCGGTGACAGAGCTGATTGCCGAACTTCAGGAATATGCGCCCGACGTACTGAAGGCGGCAGGCAAGGCCGTTTCCAAGGCAAGCCGCGATCTCGACTTCACCCGCCTCGATGCCGATCATTTCGCAAAGAGCCCTGATATCTCCATCGACTATGCGATCATGGAGAAGACCTCGAAGGCCGCCGTCGTCCCCTCGCCCTTCAAGTGGTCCGATATGGGAAGCTGGGATGCGGTCTGGAAATCAGGCGTCCGCGACGACAACGGCAATGTCGCCGCCGCAAACACGACCGTCGTCAACACCCGCAACTCGCTCGTCATGACCCACGGCGTGCACCTTGCCGTCCAGGGCATGGACGACGTCGCCGTCATCGCCAGCGAGGACGCGGTCTATGTCGGTCCGCTCAAGGACAGCCAGAATGTCGGGCAGTTGGTCAAGATGCTGGCCTCCGCTTCCGCCACGGCGAAATTCACCGAAACCCATCCCACGTCCTATCGCCCCTGGGGCGGCTATACCTCGATCTTCAACGGCGACCGCTTCCAGGTGAAGCGCATCTTCGTCACGCCGGGCAAGAAGCTTTCGCTGCAAAAACACCACCATCGCTCCGAGCACTGGGTCGTCGTAAAGGGAACGGCCGAGGTGACGATCGGCGACAACGTGCAGATGCTGCGCGAGAACGAAAGCGTCTATATCCCGCTCGGAGAAGTCCACCGTCTCGCCAATCCCGGCAAGATCGTTCTCGAGCTCATCGAGGTTCAGACGGGCTCCTATCTCGGCGAGGACGATATCATCCGCATCGTTGACGAATTCGGAAGAACATAAGCCAAGTGCCGGAACGACAGGCAGGCCAGATCAGCCCGCCGGCGCTTCCGGCATGACCACCATCCCTGTTGAATTCCCCTCCGGGATTCTCGTAGAATGAATGAGCCGACAGACCTGACAGGAGATGTCCTCTGATGCGTACCCTGCCCGCCCTCGCCGGATTTCTTTCAATCCTGCTGCCGGCAATGGCCTTTGCCCAAACGGCGAACATGCGCGCCGCAAGCGAGGCGGAAATCCGCCAGCATCTGCCCGGCACGTCGGAGCTGAAAGAAAGCAGCAACGGCTATGAATATCGCGAAGGCAGCAAGAATGGCTACAAGATCAACAATGGCGAGGTCTGTGTCCGGTTTCCCGACAAGTCGACCGACTGCGTCAACGTGAAGACTGACGGCAAGAATTTTCAGATGATCGACCGCAAGGGCGGCCGAACCAGATTCTGATTTCAGCCCGGCTTATCTTGCCTGTTTATTGTGCCGGCGCCGTCTCGCCGCTCCTATCGACAATGAATTCGGCGATCAGGCCGGAATGGTTGGAGCCGAGATTGTCGTCGAGGCGTTTCAATGACGTCAGATGAAGCGGCGCGCGCGCGAATATGTGATCGATGGCGATGCCGTATCGATCGGCCGCGATCGGCCATGTCGCCGGTTCGGGCGCCATAGTCTTCAGCTTCTGCTTGCGCAGGAGAGCCTGAATGCTGGGGGCGATCGACGACGAATTGAAATCGCCGGACAGCACCAGCGGACCTGAGATCGCATCAAGCGCTTTGCTGAGATCTCCCAACTCTTCCATCTGGTAATCGTCGTAATAGGGTTTGGTCAGATGGGCCGATACGAGATTGACGGTTTGCCCGCCGAAATCGACGCTCGCTGCGACCAGCCTGTCTTTTCGCAAGCTGCCGATGCTCGCGACCTGGCGGGTCACGAACGGGCGCTTGGACAGCACCAGTGTATCGCAGCTGTCTTTGCCGTTGTCGCAACCGATATGATACGGATAGACCTTGAACAATCGCTGCAGATGGAACGTCAGCGGCTTGGCTTCGAGCAGATTGACGACATCGGCGTTCGAAGCGATCACCATATCCGCGATGGCGGTCGAATTTTTCCAGTTATCGATCGCAACGTTGAACGACATCAGACGGAAAAGCGGCGCCGTTCCCGTTCCCCTGTCGTCCTCCGCAAATTCACGTAGCATGATAACGCCGTGCGCCGTGAGGAGCAGCGAGACAAGCAGAAGGGCAACGCCGTAAGCATGTCTTCTGACAGCCAGGATGACGAGGCTGGCGGCGGCGTATGTGAGGCCGAGATGGATCTGAAAACTGTAGATGAAGGAGAGCAGCCAGAAATTCGTGAGATAGCGCAGCGACACAACCGCAATGGCCAGGGTCAGAAACGCAGAGAGAATCCAATAAACTATGTTTCTCATCAATCCCTGGTTCCGCCTGAACAGGATGTCGCCCGAAAACCGCTCAACCTTTTCGGCATCGTGCGCGAGACGACCCGTCGCCCATAACATGCAAGCCCCTATGGTGCAATGCAGCATAATGTCCGGAAACGACGACAGCAGAGCCGCGTCGGGTGCTATCTTTCAAAGGCCTATCGACTCGGCCTCTTTTTATCCTGTAAGTGGGTGCCATTTTACGGAACCGGCTTTTGCCGTCGGCAGGGAGCCGAGAAAAAGGTGGGAATGCGCTACTTCATTACAGGCACTGCCGGCTTTATCGGTTTTCATCTGGCCAGGCGCCTGTTGCAGGAAGGGCATGAGGTGACGGGTTTCGACGGCCTCACGCCTTATTACAACGTCAAGCTCAAAGAGATGCGTCACGCCGCACTCTCTCAGTTTCCGGCCTTCCGGCCTGTCATATCAATGCTTGAGGACCGGCCGGCGCTGGAGGGGGCAGTCTCCGCGGCCGCGCCTGACATCCTGATCCATCTCGCCGCGCAAGCCGGCGTCCGCTACAGCCTGGAAAATCCCGAAGCCTATATACATTCGAATGTCGAAGGCTCCTGGAATATCATGGAAATCGCCCGGCGGGTTGAAGTTCGCCACCTGATGCTGGCCTCGACATCATCGATCTATGGCGCCAACGCGACGGTCCCCTTCCGCGAGACCGATCGCGCCGACGAGCCGCTGACCATCTATGCGGCGACGAAGAAATCGATGGAATTGATGGCGCACAGCTATGCCCATCTCCACAAGATCCCGACGACGGCCTTCCGTTTCTTCACCGTCTATGGCCCATGGGGCCGGCCCGATATGGCGCTGTTCAAATTCGCCAAGAACATGCTCGAAGGCCAGCCAATCGAGATCTACGGCGAAGGCAATATGAGCCGCGACTTCACCTATATCGACGACCTCATCGAAGCGATCGTCAGGTTGTCGGCAATTGCCCCGAGCGAGGAAAATCGCCTCAGTGACGCTGGGATCGAAACACTTTCGCACCAGGCGCCCTTCCGCGTCGTCAATATCGGCGGCGGTCAGCCCGTCAGCCTGATGGATTTCGTCGAGACGGTGGAAAAAGCGCTCGGCCGCCCTGCCATCCGCAAGATGCTGGCAATGCAAAAGGGCGACGTGCCGCGCACCTTCGCTGCCCCCGATCTTCTCGTGGCACTGACGGGATACAAACCCGACACGACACTGGACGTCGGCGTCAAGGCCTTCGTCGACTGGTATATCGACGTACGTCGAGAACTGGATGCCTGAAGCGGGTTGCTTTAGCGGAGGAACGTGACCGCTTCCACAGCGCCGACCGCCGTCGAGAATACATATTCGATGGCAACGCTCAGGCTCCGCGAATAGGCCTTGAACTGATACCCCCTGGCCTCGACCACAGCTGGGCCGCGCAGAACGAGGGGAGCGCTCGGCCGCACGAAACCGGCGCGTGTCGTCAAGGGAATTTCAGGCGAACGGCCGATGGCGGAAGTGTAGATCAGGTCGCGGGCGAGGCTCGCAGGCCCGATGGCGAAGGCCGGACCGGCCCCCGCGGCAATGCTCAAGGTCAGGGCGATGGCGGCAAGAGTTTTCTGCATGTCGAAGTCCCCGTTTTCGGATCGGCGGGCTTTCGTTTCACCCGGCTCCAAGCGATCGACGCGTCTGTCCACGCTTCGGCCGCCTTCATGAGAACACTCTACAGGTCAGTATTTGCAGGGCTTTTAAGCAGATCGATCAAATTTTACGAAATTCGACTTTCTATACGGAAGGGCTCGAGACAGGCATGAAAACGCCTTGCCGGCGGCTGGACGGCGGCATCGGCAAAACGTCCATGATTGGACGCTGATCGCAGTCTAGAGAATGCGATCCAGCTTCTTGTTGATATGCAGGTTCGGCATCAATCCCGCACTTTGGGCGGCATGATAGGATTCTCGCGCCGCATCGAACGAGATCGACCACATAATGGCGCTCAACAGCAGCGCGATAATATAGATCTGAATACGCATCGATCTGCCGATACGGAAAGAGCAAGGCAGTTTTGTGTCAGAAAATGAGCGTATAACGCGAAACAATATGCTTTCAGAGCCGCCGAGAATGGCACTTGGCATATTGGGGCCCGTGCGTGGAATTCATCCTGATCCAAGGCAGGGAAAGTCGCAGCTTGCGTCCTCACCCGAAAGTGGTTGCCGCGATATAATCAATCGATTGACTTATTTCACTAACGACGCTATAAAAATGTCATGACCCGAGAACGCGACAAGCCAAACCCGCCAGCTTCAGCCCGCGCCGAGATCGCGCGCCAGAAGATGCTCACCGCCGCTCTCGACGTCTTCGGGCGCTACGGTTTCGATGGCGCCTCGACACGCCAGCTGACCGAAGCCGCCGGCGTCAACCTGCAGGCGATTCCCTATTATTTCGGCAGTAAGGAAGGCCTCTATATCGCCACCGCCGAATATCTGATGATGCAGATCGACGCTCATGTCAGCGGCATGCGGGCGCGCATTGGCGCGCATCTAGTGGCGCTCGACGCAGCCGGCGAGCCGCTCGGGGAAGCCGACGCCCGACTCTTCCTGACCGAGGTTCTGCAGACCATGGTGACGCTCTTCGTCGCCAAGGAATCCGAACCCTGGGCCCGTTTCCTCATCCGCGAGCAGATGGAGCCGACCGAAGCTTTCAAGCGGGTTTATCAAGGCATCATGCGGCCGATGATCGAAATGGGCCGGCGTCTGGTCGGCGCCATTCTCGGCGAGGATCCGGCGTCCGAACATGTGCGCCTTCGCACTTTCAACCTCGTCGGCAGCATCCTCATCTTCCGCTTCGCCCATGCCTCCGTACTCGCCCAGATGGAATGGGACGCCTTCGGCCCGGAACAGGTGGAAATCCTCCGGGGCCTTGCTGCCGAACTGGCCGATGTCATCGGCCCGCCGAAAGGAGGCGCAGCATGAAACGCATCCTCCCCCTCGCGATCCTTCTCTTGGTTGCGGCAGGTGCCGCCGCCTGGTGGTACGGCCTGCCCGAGCGGTTCGGCTGGCTGCCCGAGGCGCGGCGCGAGTTCGTCCTTTACGGCAATGTCGATATCCGTCAGGTCTCGCTCGGCTTCCGCGTCAGCGGCCGCCTCTCCGAACTGCGCGTCGACGAGGGCGATGTCGTCAGGAGCGGCACGGTCCTGGCGAAGCTCGACGCCGCACCCTATGAATTCGCCGTTCGCTCCGGCGAGGCCAATGCCGCTGCCCTTCGCGCAACGCTCGACAAGCTGAAGGCCGGCCCGCGGCCGACCGAGATCGCCCAAGCGCGAGCTGCCTACGACGAAAGCCTCGCGGATCTGCAGAATGCCAACCTCGCCTATGACCGCGCCCGCCAGCTTCGCCCGCAGGGCACGATTTCCGAAGCGAACCTCGACCAGGCGACCGCCGCAAAGGCGATGGCCGCCGCCCGCTCGCAATCCGCCAGCGAGGCACTGAAGCTGCTGCAGGAAGGCTCACGCGTCGAGGATATCGCCGCCGCCGACGCCCAGCTGAAGGCCGCCGAGGCCACACTCGCCTCGGCCCGAACCTCGCTCGCAGACACCGAATTGCGTGCTCCGAACGACGGCGTCATCCTCTCGCGGGTGCGGGAAAATGGCGCGATCGTCTCGCCGGCCGATACCGTCTTCGTGCTTTCACTCACCGAACCTGTCTGGGTGCGCAGCTACGTCGCCGAGCCCGATCTCGGCCGCATCCACCCCGGGATGAAAGTATCCGTCGCCTCCGATACCCTGCCGGATAGACCCTATGAAGGCACCATCGGCTTCATCTCGCCGGTCGCCGAGTTCACGCCGAAGTCGGTGGAAACGCCTGAACTGAGGACCGATCTCGTCTATCGCCTGAGGATCGTCATCGACAAACCCGGCCCCGACCTGCGGCAGGGGATGCCGGTCACGGTGCGGCTGTCCGCGCCACCGGCAGGCGGACAATGACTGCCCCCGAACCCGGTCGAGACGCCAGGCCGCTCGTTCGGATCGACGGCGTCACCAAGCGCTTTGGGGGTGCGCCTGCAGCCCTCGACGCCGTCTCCGGCGTCATCGGCGGCGGCGCGATCACCGGCCTCGTTGGCCCCGACGGCGCCGGCAAGACGACGCTGATCCGGCTGATGACCGGCCTGATGCTGCCCGATACCGGAACGATGGAGGTTCTGGGCTTCGACACCAGAAAGAACGCCGCCGGCATTCAGGCGGCGACCGGCTACATGCCGCAGCGCTTCGGTCTTTATGAGGATCTCTCGGTCCAGGAAAACCTCGATCTCTATGCCGATTTGCGCGGCCTGCCGAAGAGCGAACGCGCCGGCGCCTTCGACGAACTGTTGACCTTCACCGACCTCAAGCGTTTCACCGGCCGGCTCGCCGGAAAGCTCTCCGGCGGCATGAAACAGAAGCTCGGCCTTGCCTGCGCGCTTCTGAAAAAGCCGCGCCTGCTGCTGCTCGACGAACCGGGCGTCGGCGTCGATCCGATCTCGCGCCGCGACCTCTGGAAGATGGTTGAGAACCTGACGAAGGAAGGCATCGGCGTGGTCTGGTCGACCGCTTACCTTGACGAGGCTGAAGCCTGCGACCACGTGCTGCTCTTGAACCAGGGAAAACTGCTCTTCTCGGGAAAACCGAACGAAATGACCGAGCGCGTCAAAGACCGCGTCTTCCGGGTCTCCGACGTCACGGGGCGCCGTCGACAGGTTCTCGCCGAACTCCTGCAGGCCGATGGGGTCATCGACGGCGTGATCCAGGGCGAGGCGATCCGCCTCGTCGCAGCCAGCGGCAAGACGCCCGATATCGGCAAGGCCGGTAACGGCGCATCGCTTTCCCCAGCCCCGGCCCGTTTCGAGGATGCCTTCGTCGATATGCTCGGCGGCGGCCCCGGCGGCCGCTCCCGGCTTGCCGAAGCGCAAGAGCCGCTGAAGGCCGAGGGCGACCGGCCGGTGATCGAGGCCAAGGGCCTGACCAAGCGCTTCGGCGATTTCACCGCCGCCGACGACATCAGCTTCGATATCCGCCGCGGCGAGATCTTCGGCCTGCTTGGGCCAAACGGCGCCGGCAAGTCCACCACCTTCAAGATGCTCTGCGGCCTGCTGAAACCGACCGGCGGCGAAGGCCGCGTTGCGGGTTTCGATCTTCGCCGCGACGCTGCGGAAGCGCGCAATCAGCTCGGCTATATGGCACAGAAATTCTCGCTCTACGGCGATCTTACCGTCATGCAGAACCTGGAATTCTTCGCCGGTGTCTATGGCCTTCGTCGGCAGCGCAGGCGCGAGCGCATCGCGCTAATGGCCGATATTTTCGATTTCGGCCGCCACGCCCGCGAACCCGCCAAGGATCTGCCGCTCGGGCTCAAGCAACGGCTGGCGCTTGCCTGCGCCGTCATGCACGAACCGCGCGCCCTCTTCCTCGATGAACCGACCTCCGGCGTCGATCCGATCACTCGCCGCGAGTTCTGGACGCATATCAACGGCTTGGTCGAAAAAGGCGTCACCGTGCTCGTCACCACCCATTTCATGGACGAGGCGGAATATTGCGACCGCATATCGCTGATCTACCGCGGCCGTTCGATCGCGCTCGGTTCTCCCGATGAGTTGAAGGCACGTGTCGCGACAAGGGATGCGCCGGACCCGACGATGGAGGACGCCTTCATCGCGCTGGTGCAGCAATCGGAAGCGGAGGATGCATCATGAGCATTTCCTCCGGCCGGCTCCGGCGTCTTGCAGCTCTGGTGCGCAAGGAAAGCTTCCAGGCGATCCGCGACCCGAGCAGCATCCTCATCGCCTTTGTACTGCCGCTGATCCTGCTCTTCCTCTTCGGCTACGGCGTCTCGCTCGATACAACGCGCACCCGCATTGGCCTCGTGACCGAAGAGATGACGCCGCTGACGCAGGACCTCGCGGCCAGCTTTCGGGCCTCGCGCTATTTCGACGTGGTGATCGGCCGTGACCGCCGCCTGTTCGAAGAAGATCTCGTGATCGGAAAGGTGCGCGGCATCGTCGTCATCCCGGCCGATTTCACCACCCGTTATACCGCCGGCAACCGCCCGGAGGTCCAGGTGATTGTCGACGGCTCCGATCCGAACACGGCGAATTTCGTCCAGAACTATGCGCAGGGCGCCGTTGCCAACTGGGAACAGCAGAGGCAGGCGGACGTCGCCTCCCACAGTCCCGCCATCGCAGTTGAGCAGCGCTTCTGGTTCAATCCGGAGCTGACCAGTCGCAACTTCCTCGTGCCGGGCTCGATAGCCATTGTCATGACGCTTGTCGGTACACTGCTGACCTCGCTCGTTGTCGCCCGCGAATGGGAGCGCGGCACGATGGAAGCAATGATGGCGACGCCGGCGACGGCCGTCGAACTGCTCGCCGGCAAGATCCTGCCCTATTTTCTGCTCGGTCTCACCTCGATGACGCTCTGCGTGCTGCTTGCGGTCTTTCTCTTCGGCGTGCCGTTCCGCGGTTCGGTCGCCGGGCTTTATGCCCTGTCGGCCGCCTTCCTGATCCCGGCGCTGGGGCAAGGCCTGTTGATCTCGACGGCAACCAAGAACCAGTTCCTCGCCTCGCAGCTGGCGCTGATCTCCGCCTTCCTGCCGGCCTTCCTGCTCTCGGGCTTCCTGTTCGAGATCAACTCTATGCCCAGGATCATCCAGTGGATCACCTTCATCGTGCCGGCCCGCTACCTGATCCCCAGCCTGCAGACAGTGTTTCTCGCCGGCGACATCTGGCCAATGTTCGGTCGAGCAATCTCGGTCATGCTGACGATCGGCGGCGTCATGTTCGTGCTGGCCGCACGCAGCACCAGAAAGAGGATTGGCTGAGATGGGGTGGACAAGGCTTTACGCCCTCATCGTCAAGGAGTTGCTCGCCGTGCTGCGCGACCCCAAGGGCCGCGCCATCCTGATCGGCCCACCGATCGTCCAGCTTCTCGTCTTTTCCTATGCGGCGACGCTCGAAGTGCGCAATGTCGACGTCATGATCCTCAACCGCGATAGCGGCCATTGGGGCCAGGAGCTGATCGAGCGCATCGATGGCTCGCCGACCTTCCGCAATATCGAGATCGCCGCCGAGCAGGCGGAGGTCCAGGTGGCGATCGACAATCAGACGGTCATCGCCGCGGTCGAAATCGGCCCGGATTTTTCCCGCAATATCGAAGCGGGAACGCCGAGCGACCTGCAGGTGGTGCTCGACGGCCGCCGCTCCAACGCCTCGCAGATCGTTGCGGGCTACCTTTCGCAGATCGGCGCGGCGCTTGCCGCCGATACCACGGCCGGCAAACGCGCCGGCGCCAGCATCGTCTCATCCGTGCCGCGCAACTGGTTCAACCCGAACCTCACCTATCAATGGTTCATGGTGCCGAACCTGATCGCCAGCATCGCGCTCCTCATCGGCCTGATCGTCACGGCGCTGTCGATCGCCCGCGAGCGCGAGCTCGGCACCTTCGATCAGCTGATGGTCTCACCGTTGCGCCTGCACGAGATCCTGATCGGCAAGCTCATCCCGCCGATGTTGATCGGCCTCTTCCACATCACCGTCTATATCCTCGCCGCCGTCTTTCTCTTCGAGGTGCCGCTGCGCGGCTCGCTCTTCCTGCTTTACGGCAGCGCGATCTTCTATCTCGGCTCGGTCGCCGGCCTCGGCCTCTTCATCTCGGCGCTGTCGATGACGCAGCAGCAGGCGATCCTCGGCGCCTTCCTGTTCATGGTCCCGGCCATGCTGCTCTCGGGCTTCGCGACCCCCATCGAAAACATGCCGGGCTGGCTGCAGCCGATAACCTACGTCAATCCGCTGCGCTATTTCCTGGTGATCGTCAAAGGCGTTTTCCTCAAGGATATCCCGTTGAGCGAGGTGGTGAACCAGACCATCCCGCTGGCGCTGATCGCCACGGTGACGCTCAGCGCCGCCGCCTGGCTATTCCGCCGACGCCTGGAATAATCCAATCCGGCGGATGCCTCAGCCGCCTCACAGAATATGAACCGGCCTTCCAAAGCGTGACTCTTTGCTGCGGGAACCTCGATTTGGCGTCGTCGTTACCCAAACGCAACCCCAGCAAAGGAGAAGCAAAATGTACAAGATCCTACTTGTCTCCGGCGCCCTTGCGCTGTCGTCGCTTGCTACCAACGCTCTGGCTGACGGAGCCGTGACCGGCGCTGCCGGCGGCGCCATCACCGGCGCGATCGTCGGTGGCCCCGTAGGCGCTGCCGTGGGCGGCATAGCCGGCGGCGTTGCCGGTGCCGTGGTCGATCCGCCGCCGCGTGAGGTCGTCACCTACGTTCAGCAGCAGCCGGCCCCGACCTCCCGCGTGGTCGTCGAGCAGCCGATCGTCGTCGGCAAGCCGCTTCCGGCCGATGTCGTCGTCACTCCGGTGCCCGACAACCCGAAATATGCTTATACGGTCATCAATGACCGCCGCGTGATCGTCGAACCCCGCACCCATCGCGTCGTGCAGGTCATCGAATAATCAAACCGCCGAGGCCGCATGCTGCGGCCCGGCCACCTCCGGCCCCGCCTCGGCGGGGCCTTTTTCGTGCGCATGCACCAGCGGCTGGCCAGCTGGTTGACCGACCGTTTGGTTTCATTATTTCGAGGCGCTGATCAGACCTTCAGTTCGCGCCGCTCGCGCTCCGTCTCCATGGCGAGGTCGAGCACCTTCTGCAGATTGGCGGCGTGGCGGAAGTTAGGGTCGGGCTGGATGCCGCTTGCCACCGCCTCGGCGAAGCGCTGGTAGTTGGTCGGCACCGGCGCCACCTCGATGTCCTTCCAGGTGGCGGTCTCGGCATCGTCTCCAAGGCAGCCGCGCAGTTCCGATCCGGCCGGCCGGTGGATGACCTCGAGGCTGCCCTTTTCGCCGTAGATGCGCAGTTTCAGCTCATTCAGGTGGCCCGTCGCCCAGCGGCTGGCATGGATCACGCCGAGCGCGCCGTTGGCGAAATCGACCGACATGGTGAAACTGTCATTGGCGTCGAGCATATATTCGCCAATCTGGCCGCCCGGCGCCTTGTTGAAGGTCTTCAGCCGCGCAAAGACATGGTCGATGTCGGTGGCGGCGCCATAGGCGGCGAAATCAAGGATGTGGATGCCGACATCGCCGAGCACGCCGTTCGAGCCGTGGCCGGTGGAAAGCCGCCACAGCCAGGTCGATTCGGTGCGCCAGTCGCCCCAGGCGCGCGATACGAGCCAGCTCTGGAGATAGGACGCCTCCACATGTTTGATCGTGCCGAGTTCGCCTGATAGCACCATCTCGCGGGCGCGCTGCAGCGGCGCGACGTTGCGATAGGTAAGGTTCACCATGTTGATGACGCCGGCCTTCTCGGCCGCTTCCGTCATCTCCAGCGCCTTCGGATAGTTTTCCGCAAGCGGCTTCTCGCAGAGCACATGTTTGCCGGCCGCAATCAGCGCCATGGTTGTCGGGTGATGGATGCGATCGGGTGTGATGTTCGTCGCCGCCTCGAACTCGCCCCAGGCGATCGCCTCATCCAAGGAATGGAACCGCTTTTCGATATTGAACTTGTCGGCAAAGGCGGAAAGCCGGTCGGGGTCGGTGTCGACAGCGCCAACCACCGTCACCCCGTCGATTTTGCTGAAGTGGGTGAGCTGGTTTTTCGCCATCACGCCCGTGCCAAGAACGAGTAGTCGCATGAATGCTCCTCAGCGATAACCGGCTTCGCCGGCTTGGTGCAGTTTCGGGCCGCGCTCGACGATCGGCTCCAATACCTTTTCCACGGGCACATTTGGAGCGTCGGTAATGCCAGTCAACGCGCCTTCAGGGTTGTAGGCCCACTTGACGCCGTTGATCAGCACCTTCTGCACCGTGGCGTCGTGATAGGTCGGATAGGTCTCGTGGCCCGGGCGGAAATAGAAGATGTTGCCGGCGCCGCGGCGCCAGGTCAGGCCCGAGCGGAACACTTCCCCGCCCTGGAACCAGGAGATGAACACCGT
>NZ_JABDWM010000022.1:0-80746 GCF_019685295.1 Rhizobium sp. NLR22b | reverse complement strand
CGGTGTGGCAGATGCCGGTCGCCTTGACTTCCACCAGCACTTCGCCGGCCTTCGGGCCGTCGAGTTGCACGGTCATCACTTCGAGCGGTTTTCCAGCCTGAACGGCAACGGCGGCGCGAACGTCCATCTTCCCAATCTCCCTTGTAACATTATCAGACGAACCTTGGCATGTCAGGCAAGCCGGGCTCAAGAGAAAACGCCGACCGGCACTGCTGCCGCCCCTGCCGTGTTCCTTCAGGCGAATTCCATGATCACGGCATCGACGGCCAGGCTTTCACCGGGAGCGGCGTTGATCTTCGAAACGACAAGATCGCGTTCGGCGCGCAGGACGTTTTCCATCTTCATCGCCTCGACGATCGCAAGCGTTTCACCGGCCTTGACCTCCTGGCCTTCGGCGACCGCTATAGACACGACGAGGCCGGGCATCGGGCAGAGCAGGAGCCTGGAGGTGTCGGGCGGCAGCTTCACCGGCATCAGCCTGTCGAGTTCCGCGTGGCGCGGCGAAAAGACTTTGGCGGTCACCGACAGTCCCTGCCAGTCGATGCGCACGCCGTTGAGGGCGGGACGGATTTGCGCGGCAATATCCTTGTCGCCGACCTTGCCGCTCCAGACCGGATCACCCGGTCTCCAATCGGTGACAATGCTCCGGCTTTCATCCTCGAATTCCATCTCCATATCGAAGGGAATGGTGACGAGGCCATCGAGCAGTCTGACAGCGACGTAGCTGCCTCCTGTTTTGACCACCCAATGCTCCGGCAGTGTGGCCGATGCGGCGCGCAGGCGATCGGCGAAACGGTCGCGGCGGTTCGCTTCGATAAGCGAGGCAGACAGCGCGATTGCGGCAAGCGTGGCTTCCTCCTGCCGGTCCGGCTTCATCGGCGCGAAACCGTCAGGATATTCCTCGGCAATAAAGCCGGTGGAAAGCCGGCCCTCGCGCCAGCGCGGATGTTTCATTAGCGCCGACAGGAAGGGAACATTGTGTTCGATGCCGTCGACGACAAAGCCGTCCAGCGCCTGGCCCATGGCCTCGATCGCTTCACTGCGCGTCGGCGCCCAGGTGCAGAGCTTGGCGATCATCGGATCGTAATACATCGAGATCTCGGCGCCCTCGAATACGCCGGTATCGTTGCGAACGACAATGTTGCCGGTCCTGCCTTCCGCTGGCGGGCGGTAGCGCGTCAGTCGGCCGATCGAAGGCAGAAAGTCGCGGTATGGATCTTCAGCATAGAGCCGGCTTTCGATCGCCCAGCCATCGAGCCTGACAGCCTCCTGGCCGAAGCCGAGCGGCTCTCCCGCCGCGATGCGGATCATCTGCTCGACGAGATCAATGCCGGTGACGAGTTCGGTCACGGGATGTTCGACCTGCAGGCGGGTGTTCATTTCGAGGAAATAGAAATTGCGGTCGCGGTCGACGATGAATTCGACCGTGCCGGCGCTCTGGTAGTCGACGGCCTTCGCCAGCGCCACCGATTGTTCGCCCATGGCCTTGCGGGTCTTTTCGTCGAGGAAAGGCGAGGGTGCCTCTTCCGCGACTTTCTGGTTCCGCCGCTGGATCGAGCATTCCCGCTCGCCGAGATAGACGACGTTGCCATGCGCATCCGCCAGCACCTGGATCTCGATATGGCGCGGCTCGACGATGAACTTCTCGATGAAAACGCGGTCGTCGCCGAAGGAACTCTTCGCCTCCGAGCGGGCGCGCTCGAAGCCGTCGCGCACCTCGGCTTCGTTCCAGGCAATGCGCATGCCCTTGCCGCCGCCACCGGCAGACGCCTTGATCATGACCGGATAGCCGATCCCGCCAGCGATCGTTTCCGCATGCGCGGCGTTCTCGATGATGCCGAGATGGCCGGGCACGGTAGAGACGCCGGCCGCATTGGCGAACTTCTTCGATTCGATCTTGTCGCCCATCGCCATGATGGCCTTCGGCTTCGGGCCGATGAAGACGATGCCCTGCTTTTCCAACTCGGCGCAGAAAGAGGCGCGTTCGGACAGAAAGCCGTAACCCGGATGCACCGCTTCGGCGCCGGTCGCCTTGCAGGCGGCGGTGATCTTCTCGGCGACCAGATAGCTTTCCGACGCTGCGGCGGGGCCGATATGGATGGCCTCATCGGCCATTTCGACGTGCAGCGCGTCCCGATCCGCGTCCGAATAGACCGCAACGGTCGAAATGCCCATGCGGCGCGCGGTCTTGATCACGCGGCAGGCAATCTCGCCGCGATTCGCGATCAGGATTTTCTTGAACATCGAGACTCCACCCAGAAATGCGTTCCGGAGTTTTACGCATAAAATACCGGAACGCACAATCGGCTTGGGGCCGGCACGCGGGAGATGTGGGGCTAAGCCGCCGAATGTCAGGCGACGACGGCTTCCGCAACGGATTCCTCATCGACGATGCGCAGCCAGCGGCTGCGCCGCGGTTCCGGGCGATCGCGCAGCGTGACGGAGGCCATGATCCCAGCCCAGTGCGGATGGTTGGCGCCCGGCAGCGTTGCCTGCTCGATCTGATTGAGGACGCCATATTCAGCCGGCGACACGGCGATGACGCCGCCTGCGGCGATGCCTCTGAAGATGCGCATCGCAAAATCGACGTCCTGGCGCGTGATGTTCTTGCGGTCGACGGCGCGCGACAGATTATAGCCGCCGATGCCGTCGGTGATCGCCAGGCGAAGCTGGTCGAGGGCAAGCGCTCTCAATTCACCCGGGACATCGGTCGAAATCTCCATGACGTGGAGAATGAGCTCGAGCTCCAGCGCCGAGTTGACGACGCCGTCGGTCGCGAACATGCGCGTGATCCAGGCAACGTTGATTTCATCAAGCGAGCCCTGCGGATAGGTGTAGTGGACGATAAAACCGGCGATCTGCTCCACAAAGAAAGCGTTCCACTCGGCACATTTTTCGGGACAGGAATTGTTGAGCGCCAACATTGCAACGACATCCTGAGACGTCCGGATCCCCTCGGGGAAAGCATGTTTGCGCAGCAGCACGATATCTTCGGCCGTCAGCCGATGCTTACCGGCCACGACACAGGCCGGAAAAGCGAGACGGAATTCGCTCATGTTTTAACTCCAGGCTTCATCATGAAGCCGGAAACAGTTTTAGCGGTCGGGAATTGACGATCCCTCAAGAAGGGGAGTTAACCGCCTGCTGCGCCAATCACGAAGATTTTAGCGATCGCGCCTGCAGCCGCTCTCGCCAGATGATGAAGAGGCCGGATGCGACGATGATGAAAATGCCGATCCATTTGGAGAAATTCGGGAAATCATTGAAAAGCGCATAGCCGAGCACAGTGGCCGAGATGATCTCGAAATATTGGAACGGGGCAAGCAGCGACAGCGGTGCAAGCCGGAAAGCCCGCACCACCAACATATGCGCATATCCTGAGATCGAGCCGAGGGCGACAAGCAGCGCAAGGCCGAGGCCGGAGGAGGGCAGGGAAATGGCGAAGTCCCCATTACCGGCGCTGCTGCCGACGAGAAGGGCGGCCGCCATGAAGATCGTTCCGCCGATGCCGGCCATCGTCTGCATGGTGAGCGGTGAATCAGCCTCGCCGATCGCGCGATTGAGGAAAAGATAGAGCGAGAAGAGAAAGGCGCAGGCTACCGGCAGCAGCGCCTTCAGGCCGAAAATCTCGTAACTCGGCTGGATGACGATCATCGCGCCGCCGAAACCGACGACGATTGCCATCCAGCGCCGCCAGCCGACCTTCTCTCCGAGAAACAGGGCCGACATGGCGGTCAGCATGAAGGGCTCGACGAAATAGATGGCGAAGACGTCGGCAAGCGGCATGTATTTGACGGCGACGAAGAACAGCAGGCTCGCAGCCCCGTGCAGTACGCCGCGCAGCAAATTCATCCACGGCCGCTTGGCGGAAAGCGCCTCGCGTCCAAAAATGGCAAAGAGAATCGGCAGGGTGCAGGCGATCTGGAAGAAGAAGCGGTAGAAGGTGACCTGAGCCGGCGACATCGATTCGAAGGTCGCCATGTATTTGGCGATGGCATCCATGACCGGCAGGATGAACATGGCGCCGGACATGATGGCCATGCCCTGCAGGGAATTTTCAGGGGGCTTTGACATGGCTGCCGATTCTTGTGGGAACAGCGCCCATCAATCACGGGAAAGCCGGACAAATCAAGCCCGTGAAACCGCTCAAGCGGTCAGAGATCATTCGCCGTTTCACCAAAAACCGTCTCGAAAGCGGCCCGCAGCCGGATGTCGACATCCGCCATCATGACGGGAAGGCCGAGATCGACGAGGCTGGTGACGCCATAGGCCGATATCCCGCAGGGCACGATGCCGCTGAAATGATCAAGATCGGGATCGACGTTGAGCGACAGGCCGTGGAAGGTCACCCATTTGCGCAGCCGGATGCCGAGGGCGGCAATCTTGTCTTCAGCCATCGTGCCGTCCGGCAGCAACGGCTTTTCCGGGCGGCGGACCCAGACGCCGACACGATCCTCGCGCCGCTCGCCGCGCACGTTCATCATGCCGAGCGTGAGGATGACGACCTCCTCGAGAGCGGCGACGAAGGCGCGCACGTCCTGGCGCCTGCGCTTCAGGTCGAGCATGACGTAGGCGACGCGCTGACCGGGTCCGTGATAGGTATATTCACCGCCGCGTCCCGTCGCAAAGACCGGAAAGCGGTCCGGCTGGACGAGGTCGCCCGCATTGGCGCTGGTGCCGGCGGTATAGAGCGGTGGATGCTCGACGAGCCAGACAAGCTCGTCGCCGCCTTCTCCGATCGCCGCCACCTCGCGCTCCATCGTCGCCACCGCCGCCTCATAGGCAACGAGTTCATCGGCGATGCGCCAGCGCACCGGCCGGGTGCCGAGTTTCGGGAGCATGGAGAATTCGAGATCGGTGCGAAGCATGGCCATTCCTTGCCGCCTGTCCCAAATGCCTGACGAAATAGGGGCGGCAGGAGACCTATATGGACCCGTTTTCCGGCCAATTCAAATGCCGTGAAAGGTTTTCAAAAAAACTGTCATATCGCCCTTGTGCACCCCAAATGCTTTTGCTACATGCTGCCCCGCCGACGCAAATCGGCATCTACCACGATGCGGTCGTGGCGGAATTGGTAGACGCGCAGCGTTGAGGTCGCTGTGGGGCAACCCGTGGAAGTTCGAGTCTTCTCGACCGCACCAGATTATTAAAAAACCCTCGTGACCATTTGGTTCCACGAGGTTTTTTTATGTCTTGATTTTCCCAGATATACGCGAGAGTGCCGCGACGCAGGAAATCAGCGCGTCCCCGGCCACGGCACCGGACAGCTGAACAGAAAAAAGGGCCGACTGCGGCCCTTTCGTCCCGATCGTCTGTTGTGGCCGATCAATGCGTTGCGCGGCAGGCTTCGGTGCGCGAGGCGCCGCTGTCGGCACCTTTGGTATGGGAGCCGCTCGGGCCGATCATGCTGTGGCACGGGGGCAGGGTCTTGATGCTTGCGGTCGCGGTCTTGTCGATCGCCGGGTTCGTCATGGCAACCGGGGCGAAGCCGTCGCTGTCATTGGTGTAGTCGCTGGAATAGGCCGGAGCCTTGTGATTGTTGCCATAGTGCACGGGGGCAGGCTGCGCCATCTTTGAGGGCGCAAAGCCATCGCTGTCGTTGGTATAATCATCGGAATAAGTCGGCTGAGCGAAGGCAGCGCCGGCAAGGCTGACGGCAAACAGGGACGCGGCGAGGGCAAATCTGATGCGCATGGTACTTCTCCTCAATCTGTTGTTGCATTCAACAACATAAACCATCCCCGGCAGCTAAGATTTCGCGCGCCAATTGCGGCAATATTGTGAACGGAAGTTGCCGATTCACTGCCTTTTCTTCAAATGAAATCACGGTGTTGTCAATGACCGTGACGCTTCCGTTACGGCAGCCACCGGACCAAATGGACGGCAGACTGCCTGCTCATGCTGCAATCGCAAATTGTTAACTTTTGGTAATGTGAGGTAAGACCGGACGGGAGGCGACGCCGCCTCCGTTCAATGATAACCATGGGCGTCACAGATCAGTCCTCGTTCGGGATATGCGCGTCAACCCCGGTCAGCTGCAGCTTATTGCGAACATGGTGGACGCCGTCGACCGAAAGCGCGCCGAGCTCGACCTTGCGCGCAATGCCGATCGTCTCGACCGAGCCTTCGAGAGTGATGACGTGACCGTCCGCATGAACCTCGATACTGTTGATATCGACCTCGGGAATGTTTTCGAGAGCGTCGTTCACCCGCGCCTCGAGCTCGTCGCTTTCATCGCGATCGATCATACCGGCGCGCAATGAATCCTTCAGGCGGTTCTCGTTGCCGTCTCGATCTGTGCCATCGACTCGGAACCCTGTGTTGGGATCGCTGTCGAAATTTGCCGCAGTCTCGCCATAGGGACGGTTTGCCGGGTCGCTGGCAGCGATGCCATCGGCATAAGGCCAGCCATCATCGAGATTGCGTTCCTCGAGGTCGCGATAATCTTCTTCACGGGAAAGCTCGGGGGCCGCGCGTGAAATCGGGGTCTTGTCACCGATCCTTGCCATTATAGTCGCTCCTAGTTTCTCTCGTGACAACGCCGACAGGGGCGAATGGTTCGGTGTCGCGGGCGATTTGTCAGCGTTGGGTTTTCTCCCATTTTTTGACGAGGCGTTCGCGTTTCAGCCGCGAAAGCCGCTGCAGCCAGAAGATACCGTCGAGCTGGTCCACCTCGTGCTGGACGCAGATGGCGAGGAAACCTTCGGCGGTCTCCTCGTGCACGACGCCGCCGGCATCCTGATAACGAAAGCGGATCGCCCGTGGGCGTGTGAGCTCTTCGGTCGCGCCGGGCATGGAGACGCTACCCTCGGCATGGTTCATCGTCTCCTGCGACCTCCAGGTAATCTGCGGATTGACGTAGAGGCGCGCACTGTCGGCCCGGTCGAGCTCCAGCACCGTCACACGGAGGAAGACGCCGACATGGGCGGCGGTGATGCCGACGCCGGGGGCTGCGCGCATCGTCGCCAGCAGGTCGTCGGCGAGCGCTGCCAGCGACGTATCGAAGACCGTCACCGGTTCGCAGACGGTCTTCAGGCCCGGATGCGGATAGCGCAGGATCGGACGGATGGGCATGAGGCAGGCTCCCCTCTGTTTGAGCGGCGGGGAAACTATCGCCGGCCGCAGACATTGTCATCACGAAGCACGGTTGGCGCTTTACGACAAGGATGCTTTGAGCTAGCAGGGGC
Organism: Rhizobium sp. NLR22b; assembly: GCF_019685295.1. Taxonomy (NCBI): domain Bacteria; kingdom Pseudomonadati; phylum Pseudomonadota; class Alphaproteobacteria; order Hyphomicrobiales; family Rhizobiaceae; genus Rhizobium; species Rhizobium sp. NLR22b. Next base: position 73,559 of record NZ_JABDWM010000022.1, on the reverse strand, counting down.
CAAGAATTCCGGCTGCGGGCGCTTCGCGCGGGATTCGCTTATCCGCTTGTTGACAATGTGTTTTCGGCCGACATTTGCGAATGCGATGCGGTAATCGTTGAAATTCGAACCAGGTGCGAGGGCGGCAGATGACCACGACCGATGGGGAAGACCGCATCCGCCGGCGCGATGACGAGGAAGCGGATATCTACGACGAGGACGGCAATGTCCGCGGCGATTTCCTGGCGCTCGTTGGTGCGGCGATCGCCGATCGTGATACGCTGTTCCTGCGTGGGAATGTCGCCCGCCTGCATGAATCTGAAATAGGCGACCTGCTCGAATCCATCCAGCCGGATCAGCGCCTGGCGCTTGTGCGCCTGCTCGGCGAAGATTTCGACATGACGGCGCTGACCGAGGTCGACGAGGCGATCCGCCGCGAGATCGTCGACCAAATGCCGAACGAACAGATCGCAGCGGCGATCGGCGAGCTCGATTCGGATGACGCTGTTTACATTCTCGAAGACCTCGACAAGGAGGACCGGGAAGAAATCCTCGCCCAGATGCCGTTTACCGAGCGGGTGCGGCTGCGCCGGGCGCTCGACTATCCCGAAAGCTCGGCCGGCCGCCGCATGCAGACCGAGTTCGTCGCCGTACCGCCATTCTGGACGGTAGGGCAGACGATCGACTACATGCGCGACGAGGAGGATCTGCCCTATTCCTTCTCGCAGATCTTCGTCATCGATCCGACCTTCAAGCTGCTCGGCGCCGTCGATCTCGACCAGATCCTGCGCACCAAGCGGCAGACGAAAATCGAGCAGATCATGCGGGAGACCAACCATCCGGTTCCCGCCGAGATGGATCAGGAGGAGGCCGCCCAGCTCTTCGAACAATATGACCTGCTCTCGGCTGCCGTCGTCGACGAGAACGGCCGGCTGGTCGGCGTGCTGACGATCGACGACGTCGTCGACGTCATCCACGAAGAGGCGGACGAGGACATCAAGCGCCTCGGCGGCGTCGGCGATGAAGAACTGTCGGACAACGTGATCTCGACGGCGCGATCGCGTTTCCTTTGGCTTCTGATCAATCTCGGCACGGCGATGCTGTCGGCGAGCGTCATCGGCCTGTTCGACGCCTCAATCGAGAAAATGATCGCGCTGGCGGTGCTGATGCCGATCGTCGCCTCGATGGGCGGCAATGCCGGCACGCAGACGATGACGGTGACCGTGCGTGCGCTCGCCACCCGCGATCTCGACATCTACAATGCCGGCCGCATCATCCGCAGGGAGGCCGGCGTCGGCATTCTCAACGGCGCCGTCTTTGCGACGATCATGGGCGCGATCGCCGGTATCTGGTTTCACGACTATCAGCTCGGCGGGGTGATCGCGGCGGCGATGATCATCAATCTGATGGCGGCCGCGCTTGCCGGCATCCTGCTGCCGCTGCTGCTCGACAAGGTGGGAGCGGACCCGGCGATTGCCTCGTCGGTGTTCGTGACGACGGTGACCGACTGTACCGGCTTCTTCGCTTTTCTCGGCATCGCCACTTGGTGGTTCGGCATCTGACGGGCGCCGAAATTGACTATTACGTAAAAGTCAATATTATTGCCGGTTCGACGACGGGGAACACATGCCTGTGAACAAATATTATAGCATAACGGAGCTGACGCGCGAATTCGGTGTCTCGACGCGCACGCTCCGCTTCTACGAAGACGAGGGACTGATCCATCCGGAGCGGCGAGGGCGCACTCGTCTCTTCCGGCCGGCGGACCGACGGCTCATTGGAGAAATCCTGCGCGGACGGCGGATCGGCTTCACCATCGCGGAAATCCGCGAGATCATTCAGGTCTATAAGGAGCCGCCCGGCGAGCTCGGCCAGCTGAAGCTTCTGATGAAGCGCGTCGACGAGAAGCGTGAGGACCTGCGCCAGAAGCGTAAGGACATAGACGACACGCTGACGGAGCTCGACAATATCGAAGAGGCCTGCCTCGGCCGCCTCGCCGAAATCGGCGTTACCACCTGAGACTTGCCGCAAAACGGTTGCCGGTCCTTTATTGCGCCTCGGCACTGCATTCGCTGGCGATCGTCTGAACCCGCTCATCGTTTTGAAGATCGATCTTGCCGGCCTGAAGCGGTATCAGCAGCGCCTGGGCCTGCAATCTGTCGAGCGTGCACTGGCAAAAGCTGCGGCAGAGCGCTTCGCCTTGCTGCATGACGCAAGCGGAGTTGCATTGCCCAAGGTAAGTTTCGACCGGATCCGGCTGCGGCGGCGGGACGACAATGGAAAGTCCGTAAGCGATCGCGATCAGCACCGGCTGATGAATGAGGTAGAAGGCAAGGCTGTGGCGGCCAAGCTTCGCCGGCCACCAGGAGCCTGTGCCGATGGCCGCGAGCCGATGCGGCAGCCTGGTTCTGATGGCGATCAAGGCGATGCTCAAGCCAACGAAAAACGGCGTAGCCCAAGGAAACAGTGGGACGTAATCGTTGGAGCGTTGCGGCGTTTCGGCAAGCCCGATCCAGGCGAGATATCTCGGATCGAAGAAGGATGAGCGGAGCAGGCCCGGTGTGCCGAAGTTGTCGAGGATCCAGGCGCCAAGGAGCGCGACGGTGACGAGGAGCGTCAAGGCGAGCGGCAATCTGACAAAAACGATGCCGATGAGCGTGAGTACCGCGATGCAATGCAGGATGCCGAAATAGATCCAGGTGTCCGGGATTGCAATGCGGGTGGCGACCGAGATGACCGCGGCGGCCCCAGCTATCATGCCGAAACGTTTCCAGAAGGACGGCCAGCGAATCGTCGGCGTGCTGGAGAGCACCAAGCTGACGCCGACGATGAAGAGAAAGGTCGTGGCGATCGCCCGGGCATAGATCTTCAGCCAGCCGGTCTCGGCCGTGCCCGGCGCCAGATAGGCCATGAACTCCATGTCCCAGGTGAAATGGTAGCTCGCCATGGCGATCAGCGCGACGCCGCGCGCCGTATCCAATAGACCGATGCGCGGCGGTTTTGCCACCGCATCGGCGTGCATTGCCGGCATGGTCATCAAAGTCCCCTGGTCGAATCATTTCCGTCGTTCGACGGCGTGTCGCGGCGAATAGCAGAAAGGTGGAGATTTGATGGCGGGCCTGCATCCATGATCGCCAGCCGCGCCTCCGAAAAGAACTGTCGCCGGGTCAGCACGAAGATGACGGTCGCCGTCGTCAGCATGAAGACGTAAGGATTGATGAACCAGCCGAGATAGCCGATCGACAGGAAGATTGCCCTGAGACCCTCGTTGAAATTGCTGCCGGCGATGACATTCATGCGGATGACGCGCTCGGCGGCCCGCTCGGCGGCGATGATGTCGCTCTCGGCATCGCGCATCATCGGGATGGAGCCGAAAAGGATGGTGCAGTAATTGAACAGCCGATAGGACCAGCCGAACTTGAAGAAGGCATAGCCGAAAAGCGCCGCCAGTCCGCCGACCTTCATCTCGAAGGCGGCATGGCCGCCATGGAGCACGAAGGGCAGGTCGGCAAAGACGGCGTCGACCTTCTCGGTTGCGCCGAGCAGCGCGAAGCAGCTGCCGATCGCGAAGATCGAGGTCGAGGCGAAAAAGGCCGTGCCGTTCTGCAAGCCGGCCATGATCTGTGTGTCGATCATCTTCAGGTCGCGGCGTAGCGAATTGTAGATCCACTCGCGGCGCCGTTCGGTCATCGCATGCGTCAGACTGGTGCGGCCGAAGAAGGTGCGGCCCTTGAGCAGCCAGGAATAGCCCATCCAGACACAGGCAAAGAAGGCCAGAGCAATGTAGTCCGCCGTCGTCATCAGTGATTCAGTCTCCGCATGAAGTGCGGCCACCTTACATATGCATCGAAATGCTGCAATGACCGGAAGGCCGGGCCGCCGGATTTCGGCGCCTGGCGTGTCCGAAAGCACGCTGCAACGCTCTGTATCGATACATCGTACTTTCCGAAAAGCGATTCTGATATTCCGGCCGATGCGCTGAAACAGGACTATTTCGGGCCGGCTCGGCTCGAGCTTTGAATCCTGTTCCAAATTAAATAGTTAGCGCATGATACTGTCCGAAACTGCTGCCGCTTTTCGGCATCGTACTCCGGGTGTATGGTCCCGGGAATGTCGCATCGGCTGCAGGCGATGTCGGTGGCCCGCGCGGGTTTGAAACCGACCTTGCTTAAGCTTACAACTTCATATTCAAAAGGCGCATCCATGTTTCTTTCGGTATTCGACGTGTTCAAGATCGGTGTCGGGCCGTCGAGCTCGCACACCATGGGTCCGATGTCGGCTGCCAACCGGTTTCTCGATCTGATCCTGTCGAATGAATGGCCACGCCCTTCATCGGGCGCGCAGGTCGCCGCGATCAAGGTCAGCCTGCATGGTTCGCTCGCTCATACCGGAATCGGCCATGGAACGGGCAGGGCCGTCATTCTCGGACTGATGGGTGAGGCGCCGGACAGTGTCGATCCCGACAGGATGGACGGCATCATCGATACCGTCGAACGCACCGGACGCATCACCCCTGCAGACCATCCGGCCTACCAGTTCCAGCCGAAGACCGACCTGATCTTCGACAAGAAACAGCCGCTGCCGGGCCATGCCAACGGCATGATCTTTTCGGCGTTTGACAAGGACGGCCGGCTGCTCCTCAAGCGCATCTATTATTCGGTTGGCGGCGGCTTCGTCGTTACCGACACCGAGCTGGAACAGATGCGGGCGAAGAAGAATGCCACGGGCGGCGTGCGCGTCCCCTATCCCTTCTCGACCGCCAAACAGATGCTGGAGATGGCGGAGCGCTCCGGGCTTTCGATCGCGCAGATGAAGCGGGCGAACGAGGAGAGCCAGCGCAGCCAAGAGGAGCTCGATCAGGGGCTCGACCGCATCTGGGAAGCGATGCGCTCCTGCATCGAGCGCGGCCTCAAGGTCGAGGGCGTCATGCCCGGCGGCCTTAACGTCAAGCGCCGCGCCCGCCGCATTCACGACAAGCTGCAGGAGGAGTGGCGTAGCAATCGCGTCAATCCGCTGCTTGCCAATGATTGGCTCAGCGTCTATGCGATGGCCGTCAACGAGGAGAATGCCGCCGGCGGGCGCGTCGTCACCGCGCCGACCAATGGCGCGGCGGGCGTCATTCCGGCAACGATCCGTTATTATGAGCATTTCCACGAGGACTGGGACCAGAACGGCATCCGCGACTACCTGCTGACGGCAGCGGCGATCGGCGGCATCATCAAGCACAATGCGTCGATCTCTGGCGCCGAGGTCGGCTGTCAGGGCGAGGTCGGCTCGGCCGCGGCGATGGCGGCTGCAGGCCTTGCAGCCGTAATGGGCGGCACGCCGGAGCAGATCGAGAATGCCGCCGAGATCGCGCTCGAACATCATCTCGGCATGACCTGCGATCCTGTCGCAGGCCTCGTGCAGGTTCCCTGTATCGAGCGCAATGCGCTCGGCGCCGTCAAAGCCGTCACCGCGGCTTCGCTCGCCGTCAAAGGTGATGGTCAGCATTTCGTGCCGCTTGACGCCTGTATCGAGACGATGCGCCAGACTGGCCACGACATGAGCGAGAAATACAAGGAAACCTCGACCGGCGGCCTGGCTGTCAACGTCGTCGAATGCTGAGCGTGCGGACTCCTTCGCTTCACACTTGACGCCCGCCGCCAAAAGGATTTGAACGGCGGCATGGCATTGCATCTCATCAAACTCTGTGTCGGCGCCGACTCGATCGAGGACCTGCGCGAATGGGTGGCGGAGCGCTCGCTGCGCGCCATTGCCGCCGGGCTCGAACCGCATTCGGTTCACACCACGCGCATGGTGCCCAAACGCATGGAGGAGCTTCTTGACGGCGGCTCGCTCTATTGGGTGATCAAGGGGCAGGTGCAGGCGAGGCAGAGGCTGCTCGACATCGAGACGTTCACAGACGATGAAGGGATTTCACGCTGCCGTCTGATGCTCGGCCCGGAGGTCATCGAAACCGCGGTGCAGCCGAAGCGGTCTTTTCAGGGCTGGCGCTACTACACGCAGGATGACGTGCCGCCCGATCTGACGAGCTTGGGCGCCGGGATCGCCGAAATGCCCGCGGAACTGCGCCGCGAACTGACAGATCTCGGCCTGCTCTAATTCTATCGCCCAAGATACCGGTTTCGGACGACGGCATGCGGATTTCAGCGCAGACGCAGTTGCACCGGCGCGTTGCCGTCCGGCGACGTCACATGCAGATGAATGCGGGCTTCCGGCTGCGAATAGCGCCAGGCGCGGGCGCCATGGCAAAGCAGCAGATTGATGAGATCCCGGGTCTTGGCAGACTTCGCCCTCGGCCGTTGCAGACCGATTTCGGCAAGTCGCAGCGCCGCTTCGTGCAGCGGATGCAGGGATGAACGCCCTTTGGCCCCGCCGCGGCGGTCGCCTGGCATTCCCGGAACATTCTCATTGATCGCCATAGTTTTCCCCGTACGCACTACTGATCGAGTTCAAACCGATAGCCGGAAACGCAAACACCGATTCCGGCCGTTCCAGATGCCGCCGGCCTTGTCGCAGGCGGCACCGAATAGCTCATTGTGCTGCCGCCCAGCACTTGATGCCGGCCTTCTTCAAGGCCTTGCAGGCGTTGACCGCATCGCGCTGATCGTCAAAGCCGCCGAAGCGGGCGCGGTAGACCTGGTCGTTGCCTGCGCCGTAGGCGACGGCGAAGGGCTTTGCCGAGGCCAGCGCCTTGCCGCCCTTGCTCTTCGCGCTCTCCAGGAGGTCCATGGCCATCTGCCGGCTCGGCGAGACGCCGACCTGGACGACCCAGCCCGCAGGCGCGGCACTTGCCGGGGTGGCGTTGGTCGAAGCGGTCGTGACGTGGTCGACGGCGGCGTTGTCCTGTGCAGCCGGTGCGACGACCGGAGCCTGCTGCTTGAAGCTCGTGGTCTTGACCTTGGTCGCAGCCGGCATCGTCTGGGCAACCAGCGGGTTCTCGGATTTCGGCGCCGATGTTTCGGTATAGGCGACTTCGGCCTCGGCCACCTGATAACGGGCATCCGGCAGCGGGCCCTTATGCGGCAGGCTGAGATCGGCGGCAGCGGCAGAAATGGGCGGCTGCGTCGCAGTGATCGTTTTTGCGACCTGTTCCGGGGCGACCTGCTGCCGGGCCTTCTGCGGCTGAACCGGAGCGGGCGTTTCGATCATTTCAGGGGCAGGGGCTGCCTGGGCCACCAGCGCCGAATTTCCGCCGCGGCTCGACGCCTTCGGCAGGTAGGTGGCGATCAGATTGCGCATCTGGGCATCGCGAGCCGGGCCGGACGTGCCGCCGAGCACGACGCTGACGATCGACTTGCCGTCGACCTGTACCGAACTCACCAGGTTGAAGCCGGCGGCGCGCGTATAACCAGTCTTGATACCGTCGACGCCGCGCACGGAGCCGACCAGCCGGTTGTGGCTGCGGATCGTGCGGGTGCCGAACTTGAAGGCGCGGGTGGAGAAATAACCGTAATATTGCGGGAAATGCTGGCGAAGGGCGATGCCGAGGCGGGCCTGGTCGCGCGCTGTCGTCATCTGCGCCGTGTTCGGCAGGCCGTTGGCGTTGCGATAGGTGGTGCGCGTCATGCCGAGTGCATGCGCCTTGGCAGTCATCATCTGGGCGAAGCGGTCTTCGCTGCCGCCGAGCATCTCGCCAAGCGCGGTTGCCGCATCATTGGCCGACAGGGTGACGAGACCGAGGATGCCCTGCTCGACGGTGATGGAGCCGCCTGCGCGCACGCCAAGCTTGGTCGGCGCCTGGGCGGCCGCGTGAGCGGAGAAGGGAACCGGCGTATCGAGGCGGATGCGACCCTGCTCCAAGGCCTCGAAGGTCATATAAAGGGTCATCATCTTGGTCAGCGAGGCGGGATATTGCAGCCGATCGGCATTCTCGCTGTAGAGAACGTTGCCGGTCTTGGCGTCGACGACGATGCCCGCATATTTCGGATTGGCCGCCTCCGCGTCGGCATTGACCGAATCAACCAGGACGACCGTGAGAGCCATCGAAAGGATCGCCAGGAGCTTTGCGAAAAAGCTGCCGGACCGGGACGATGATACGGAGGAGACTGACCTTGACACTATTCCACTCTTCGCTTTGCATTTCAGATATTGGGCGGGAACCGCACACGCCCGCCGCACAGCTCGTCTTTTGAGATTACCGATTCAGCGTTACCAATCCGTTTATGATGAATCGTTTCATGCCTTCTCCGGCGGCATTTTAGGGACCTGTCACAGAACGGTTCACAAGACGCGGCTCCACAAAGAGGCGGATCGCGGCATCAATATGTTCCCAGTCGGCGAGATGGCTGCTGGAGAAGCGGTAGAGGACGCTGAGATCCTTGCCGACCTTGATGTCGCGCTGACAATCTCCGCTTGCGGCCTTGTCCTGAGTTGAAGGCAATATGCAGCGCACGACGTAGTCCGGCCCGCCTTTGACCGGTGCCGTGAGCAGCACTTCTCCGCCATAACCGGCGTCGGCGCGAAGTCGATGGAGGGTCAATCCGTCCCGGAACGGCTCGGCTGCTCCTTCGATCAGATGCGAATAGATCGGCTCCAGCCGGCCGGACATGTCGCGCGACATGGTGCTCTGAGTGATTTGCAGGAAGATGAGGCTGGAGGATTGGGCGATGTCGTCGAATCGCAGATGGTTGTCCTTGCCGTAACCCTGCATGGAGGGCCAGGCGAGGTAGAGATCGACGCGTTCGGCGGCGCCGTCATGCCTCTGGCTCGGGAAGCGTATGGTATTTTCGGGGAATTTCACGGTGTCGCGGCCGATGGTCAGCGTGATTTCTGTCGTGCTGTCGGTATTGCCGGCAAGGGAGATGTGCCGGCCGAACCAACGGCCGGCGATGCTGATGGCGACGGTCAGGACCGCCAGGACTGATATCACCGCCATCGTGCGCAGCAGAAACCTCATGGAAAGAAGCGGCTGCTCGTCGGGTGCGCTTTGGGCGGCTTGGCTCATGGCGGTTCTTCGCGTTTCGGTCCGCCGCAGGAAGAACATGAGCCGCCGGTGCCGATGATGAATCTGATCGCCATCATCGAACCGGCAGGGTTAATACTTCGCTAAGATTTGGGTCGCACCGGGATGGACCCTTGTCCCAAAAAGGAGCGAGCCGTTCCCGGGACAGCGGGAACGGCTCTTGGGCACCGGTCGGGGACGGGATGCGGGGACTGACCGGGCCGAAACCTGTGCCGGCTTTGCCGGCGGGCTGGCTTACCTGACGCTGCCGACCGCGACAGCGCGGCCGTCCTGAAGCTTCGACCAGCGGGCCGGATCGGTGGCGGATTGGCGCTTCAGATAGGTGTATTCGGTGTCCGACCACAGCAGCACCTTGTTGCGCATGTTGTCGAGAATGAAGTCGCCGTGATCGGTGCGGACCGTCAGCACGGCATGACCTTCGCCGTTCGGCTGCAGCACGACAGTGATCAGCGTGTCGGATGGCGAGAAGCCGTCCTCGATCAGCATCTTGCGCTTCAGCAGGGCATAGTCCTCGCAATCGCCGACGGTTGTGGGATATGCCCAGCGTTCCTCGACACCGTAGATCTGTTCGTCCGTCTCCGGCTGGATCGACGAATTGACCGTGTAGTTGATTTTGAGAATTTCCTTCCAGCGATCCTCCGTGAGGACGGCCGGCCCGGCATCGCCGCCGGCATAGGTGCATTCCGCCGGATTGGCCTTGCAGAATTCATAGTGTCCGATCGGCGGGCTGGCATTGCCCGCCAGTGCCATGCTGGCGGGCGTTGCATGTCCCGAGCTCGCCATTGCCATCATGATCGCACTGGCCAGAAGGCCGCCTTTCAGGATGTTCGCAGTTGTCATTGCCGTCTCCCCTAAGTTGAGACGACAATGACATGGACGTTTTTATCCCACGCAAAATTACGCAATAGAATTAAATGCTTAGTTGAATCAAATGCCGATAAAACTTGGCTCGAATGCGAATAAAATTCAGCGCGTATTTGTGTCGAAATCGATTAAAATTGCAGTGGACGCGACAAGGACTTCGCCCAGGGAAAGCCTGCGTTGCCGTTGCGTCGTTAAGAGTTTTCGCTGAGCCGGATAAAAGCCGGCGCCGCCGCGGCGGGATGCTTGCGGTGGCGATGCCGGTGGAATCGGCCGGTTGGAACGGGCCGAAAGCAGAATATCGCTCGGATTCCGGGGTTCGGCATTAAAATTATTTTTGAGGAAAATCGCGAAATCGATCGGTGGCGGCGACGATTGCCGCACTCATATCGGGGTTTGCAGTGGAATGGGAAGCGTGCGGAAGGATTACGAGCTCGCTTTCCGGCCCGCCGTGCAGGACGAGCGCCGTCCGCCCATCGGGTTGCCGCAGGCTTCCCAATAGATCAGGTTGCCGTCGCCCGCATCGAGCAGGCCGTGATCATAGGGTTCGATTTCCGGGTAGAGGGCTGGCATCGGTGCACCTGCGGTCGAGGCGGGCCTTATCCATCATGTTCATGACGAAGGGAAGATGGACGGCGGACGGAAATTCCTCGATGCAAGATCCTGCCTAATTTCGCGCGGCCGCTTCCGCCCGATCGGTGTCGCAGCTTGTTCCACTCATAATTCTACCTGATTTACTGGTTGGAACGACTTGCGACAGGATTTCGCGCCAGCCTTCCAAAGCCGGATCTGCCGCCGCTTGCAGATCGCTTGCCGTGGTGCTTCCCGCTTTCAACACGACTCGACCCGGTGCGCCCCGGACCTGGCACGCGCTTTCGAAGCAATCGGCCACGAATTTGATCCGCTGCAAGACGACGCGATTTTTTCAGGTTGTCAGAGGAATTCGCGCAGTGTCTCGCGGGACTGGATCGACAAGAATTCGATCGCCACGCCTTCGACGAAGTGACGCACGACGCGGCCGCGCATGTTACCGAGGCGCACCGCCGTTCCGATCGAGGGACGCATCTCGACATCGATGGCGGCGCCCGACAGCGACAGGTCCATGATGCGGCAGGTATAGCGCGTGCCATCCTCGAGCGTGAGTTCGGTCTTTGTATCACGCGGCGTCAGACGGTCGTGGCGACGATCTTCCGGCAGGCCGAGCTCGTGCTTGTTGGCAAGCCAGGTGAGCTGGGCAGCGAGCTTCTCGCGCTTGCGCTCGGTGGCATTGATCGACATGGTAAAGCCGCGGCCGTCGAGCGTCTGGACATAACCTTCGACGCGCCCGAGATGGTCGATATAGGCGACGACGCGTTCGTTGGCGCGCGGCCGGCCGGTGCAGGTGACGTACATATCGCCGGGCGACATGTCGATCACCATGCATTCGAATTCCTCGTAATTCGCAAGCATCAGCCGGCCCTGCATATTGATCGGCACGCGCTGGAAAACGCCTTGTTCAGGGCGCGGCGCAGGTCGTTGCGTCTGAGCTGGCTGGAACGAGTGCATCAAAGGGCTTCTTCATTAAAACTGGAGAGAATAATCCTTACCTCCAATCCATTAACAGAAGGTTGTTTCGCCTTATTGTGACATGGCCGAAAACGAGTGCGCGCCTTGTCCTGAAACGAGACGCTCAACGCGCCTCGGCACTCAGCAGCTGTGACACCATGCGGCGCATGGCCTGGCCGAATCCGATGCCTTTTGCCGCGACGACCTCGTTGATCGAGCGCAGTTCGGCTGGCGCGGCCTTGCTGAATTTTTCGGGCAGCAGACGGCTGCGGTCGAGCGCCAGGAATTCCAGCGGCACGATTTCCAGCCAGCTCGCAGCCGCCGTCGGTGCGATCGCGCCGAGCAGCCGGTCGCAGGCGCCATCCGGCGAGCGCAGCGGCATCATGATGATCTCGAAGGAGGCCTGATGACCGACGGTGCTGTAGCCGGTGGTGTTGAACAGGGCCGGCATGGCATGGTTCATGACGCCCATCGCCGTGCGTTCAATGTCCGCATGCTGGCCATGCGCCCAAAGCGACGAAAAACGTTCACCGCGCAGGTCGCGCCCGAAGAAATCGCAGATGCGGGTGCCTGCGAGCCGGAAAACGATGTCTCCGCCGTCGCGCGTCTCAAGGATGAAGAGACTTTGCAGAAGATGGGGAACGGCAGAGGGTTCGACCTGTGATTTCAGCGGCGCATCGGCAGCGCCGCGGATACGGTTCCAATAGTCAAAAATTTCGATGGTCGTTTGCACACGCATTTCACACCAACCTGTCCCATTCCGGAGCATTTTCGGGCAGTCATTGCCCGTACAGCTTCTACCTTGCGGATTTCATGCCAGATCCAGGCCGTTAAGGTTAAGAAAGGGTTTCGGTTGAGGCGCGACGTCTGTCGTGACAATGTCCAGCCATCGCTTCGACTTTCGGAGTTCAGCACGATCTGCCGATCCTGGGTCTTTTCAGGAATTCGGGTTACGCCGCCCGGCACTACGGGCGGCTTTTTTTTTGACAGGCGCTCCTGTATGGCTGAGGCCCTCAACGAGGCGATAAAGATGAACGAGCAGACGGGCGAGCCAGACAAGACGCCCGAACTTTCCGAGGCGCGGCCGCCGGCGCGGCCCCCCCGCGTGCCGGTCTTCAACCTTCCGCCGGCGCTGCTCTTCAGCCTTTGTCTGCTCATCCTTATCTATGCGGTGCAGGCGCTCGTTCTCTCGGACGATGCAGTGGGCTGGCTGCTGTTTACCTTCGGTTTCGTCCCCGCTCGCTACGTGATTCCGTTGTCGCAGCAGGGGCTGGAGCTGTTCTGGACGCCCGTTACCTATTCGCTGCTGCACGGCAGCACCCAGCATATCCTCTTCAATGCCTTCTGGCTGATGGCCTTCGGCGCGCCGGTCGTGCGCCGCATCGGCACGTTACGGTTCCTGTTCTTCTGGATCTTGTCCGCCGTCGCTTCCGCCGCCCTGCATGCGATCCTCAATTGGGGAGACGTATCGCTGCTGATCGGCGCATCGGGCGTCATTTCCGGGCTGATGGGGGCTGCCTGCCGATTCGCCTTTCCGGCCGATCGGCGACCGATGCCGGTGGCGCATCTCAACGCCCGGCTTTCCATCATTGACGCCCTGAAGAGCCGGACCGTCGTCATTTTCATGCTTCTCTGGCTGGTCGGCAACGCGCTCATCGCCGCCGGCATTCCGCTCGTCGGCGACAGCGACCAGGAGATCGCCTGGGACGCGCATATCGGCGGCTTCGTCTTCGGCTTCCTTTTGTTTTCGCTGTTTGACCGGGCGCCACGGCCGCCTGCAGAACCGGCGGGAACGGAGAAGGATATGTTGCAATCCTAAGCCGGGCAGTGCACCATCGAACGATCCGCGATTGGGGGGAGCAACCGCCGCGGATGCCTGTGACACACGTCACAGGCTCGACATAGGAGGTTCGAATGACCAGTTCAGTCAAAGCAATCCTCGACCTGAAGGGCAGGGACGTCATCACCGCCGGGCCGAACACCACTGTCGCCGAGGCGGCCGCCATTCTGAGCAAGAAGAAGATCGGCGCTATCGTCGTCGTCGGCATGGAGAACCGGATTTCGGGCATGTTCACCGAGCGCGATCTGGTGCATGCCATCGCCAAGCACGGCAAGGATGGCCTCGATCAGCCGCTCTCTCAGCTCATGACTTCAAAGGTCTACCGCTGCCACGAGGAGACGACCGTCAACGAGTTGATGGAACTGATGACCAGCCGCCGCTTCCGCCACGTGCCGGTGGAAAGCAACGGCAAGCTTGCCGGCATCATCTCGATCGGCGACGTGGTGAAATCCCGGATCGCCGAAGTTGAGCGCGAGGCCGAGGACATCAAGGCCTATATCGCCGGCTGAAGTTTCGGTTTTTTGAATGATGCCGTCGTCCCAGCCGCCGTCGCGGGACGACGCCTCACGGAGGGCTGGCGTAGACTTCCTGCATGCGCTTGATCTCGGGAAGCCTGGCTCTCGCTTCCTCATAGCCGCGTTCGATCGCCTCGCCTGCGCGGTGGAATTCCGAAAGGCCGATATAGCTCAGGCGTGGCTGCAGTGAAATATCGGGCGGATCGCCGGCAAGGCGGGCGCGGGCAATCCTGTCCTGGATGATGTTGAAAGCCTGCACCATGACTCCGGTCATGCCGAGGCGGGCATAGGGCGCCTCTTCCTGTTTCTGCAATTCCTGCTGCGAGAGGCTGGCATTGTGCCGGACGACCGCCGAGCGGCCGTAGAGATCGTAGTTGAGATTGACGGCGACCACCAGCGGCTGCTCATAGGCGCGGCAGACAGAGACGGGAACCGGATTGACGAGCGCGCCGTCGACCAGAGTGCGGTGATTGCTGCGGACCGGCTCGAAGATACCGGGCAGCGCATAGGAGGCACGCAGCGCCGTGATCAGCGAACCATTGGCGATCCAGACCTCGTGGCCGGTATTGACCTCGGCGGCGACCGCGACGAACGGCCGGTCCAGATCCTCGACGTTCAGGCCCTCGAGATGCTCCTGCATACGCTTGGTCAGCCGCATGCCGCCGAACAGGCCGCTGCCGCCGATCGTCAGATCGAGCAGACTGGCGATGCGGCGCATGGTCAGCGAGCGCGCGAAGCTTTCGAGTTCATCGAGCTTGCCGGCGAGATAACAGCCGCCGACCAGCGCGCCGATCGATGTCCCGGCGATCATGCCGATTTCGATTTTCGCTTCGTCGAGGGCGCGCAACACGCCGATATGGGCCCAGCCGCGGGCGGCGCCGCCGCCAAGCGCGAGTGCGATCTTGATTTTGTTGACAGGCGCGGGCGCAGGGATCGTCTCGAGTATCGTCGACATGCCGGAACCGGAGCCTTCGCCTTCAGCGCTTTGACGGTGCAGACTCCAATTCAGCATTGCGCTCTCCCCTCCAGCAGAACACGTATGTCACGATAGTGTGCCCGATCGGTTGCCAAAAGGTATATAGAACCGGTTTCTGGCACAATAAGGGGCAAATGCGGGGACTTTCAGTCTATTTTCCGTAGACCTCGTGCGGATCGAAATGACGCTCGTCGTCGACAATGTCGAGCATCGGCTTTCCGTCGCGCAGCGTCACCGTCCGATAGAAGCAGGAACGGCGGCCGGTGTGACAGGTGGCGTCATGGCCGGCGACCTCGACCTTCAACCAGATGGCGTCCTGGTCGCAATCGGTTCGAATTTCCTTCACCGTCTGAAGATTGCCCGAGGTCTCGCCCTTTTTCCAGATCTTGCCACGCGACCGGCTGAAATAATGGGCCGTGCCCGTCTGGATGGTCAGCGCCAGGGCCTGGGCGTTCATATGCGCCACCATCAGCAGTTCGCCATCGCCGGCGTCGGTGACGATCGCGGTGATCAGGCCGCGGTCGTCGAAACGCGGCGTGAAATCGCCGGCGTCTTCCAACGCCGACTTGTCCTCGGATGGTTGATTGAAGATCAGTTGACTCATTTCGGCCCTCCTGAGGGAGCCGGTATCAGCGGCTCCGCACCATGCTCATGAAACGGGCCTGATCGGCCGGTTCGGTCTTGAACGTTCCGGTAAACGTCGTGGTCAAGGTGGTCGAACCCTGCTTCTGAACGCCACGCATCGCCATGCACATATGTTCGGCCTCGATCAGTACGGCAACACCCCGCGGATTGAGCGTATCGTCGATGGCCCGGGCAATCTGGGCCGTCATCGTTTCCTGGGTCTGCAGGCGCCGGCCATAAATCTCGACGACACGAGCAATCTTCGACAGGCCGAGGACGCGGCCATCAGGCATGTAGGCGACGTGGGCCTTGCCGATGATCGGCACCATATGGTGTTCGCAATGCGAGTAGAACGGAATGTCCTTGACAAGGACCATGTCGTCGTAACCGGCGACTTCCTCGAAGGTTCGGCCAAGCACATCCTCCGGCGCCATGTCGTAACCGGCAAAAAGCTCGCGGTACGCTTTGGCGACACGGGCTGGCGTCTCGATGAGGCCTTCGCGCGTCGGATCGTCACCGGCCCAGCGCAACAGAACGCGAACGGCTTCCTCGGCCTCCTGCTGGGAAGGGCGGTCCGAGTCGCGGTTCGGCTGCGGAAAGTTCTTTACGATGGCGTCCATGATCAATGGTCTCCTGGCCCGCGTCGCGGACCCATCTGTCGGAATCGCCACTGGTCAGTCCCATGCGGGAATTCATGCACCTTTGGCAGGCTCCGGGGCTTTCAGGGCTAATTCAAGCGCCCATCCGGCACGGTTTCCCAATCAAACTTACACAAGGCCATTGCATTTTCATGGCCTTGGAACGACATACATATAGGAAGACGGCCATTATATGTAAGTATCCTCAGATGACACGGTGTGTTTTTTGTTTCAACGACAATGACAGCCCGATCTAGGCCGATCCGCAGCGATTTTGGAGCGGAAATCCAGCATGGACGACATCTACAACAGCAAAATCCTCGAATTCGCCGGCAATATTCCGTTGACCGGGACGCTTGATGATGCCGATGCGACCGCCCAGGCGCACTCCAGGCTTTGCGGCTCAAAGGTGCGGATCTGGCTGAAGATGGATGGCGATGTCGTGACCGGTTTTTCCCATGACGTGAAGGCCTGTGCGCTCGGCCAGGCCTCGTCCTCGATCATGGCCCGCCATGTTGTCGGCGCGACATCGGGCGAATTGCGGCAGGCGCGTCTGGACATGCTCGCCATGCTGAAGGCGGATGGGGCAGGGCCCGGCGGACGGTTCGAAGACATGCGTTATCTCCTGCCCGTGCGGGACTACAAGGCCCGCCATGCTTCGACGATGCTGACCTTCGACGCGGTCGTCGACGCGATCGGGCAGATCGAGGCGAAACAGGCGGAAGTTGTCGAGGCGTAACCGAGATGTGCGAGTTCTGCGTCCGGCAGGCTGACGATGAGGACGATGGCGGCGCGGCCGGATCGAGACGGCCGATCGAAAAATCCGCACGCTGCTCCCGCAATTATAGCGGGCCGTTCCGCAAGACCCCGGACCGCCTGCTCGGCATGGGGCTTATCCGTCTCTATCAGCTGACGCTTTCCGGCTTTGTCGGCAACTCCTGCCGCCATATCCCGACCTGTTCGGAATATGGTTACGAGTCGATCGCCCGTCACGGATTATGGGCTGGCGGCTGGATGACGCTGTTTCGCGTCGGCCGCTGCGGTCCGGGCGGCACCAGCGGCCTCGACCCGGTGCCTGAGACACTCGGCAACGATTTTCGCTGGTGGACCCCATGGCGCTATCTCGCCCTTGGACGCAAGAATGGGTGAACGCAGTGACGATGCTCAGCGAACATCATTGTGTTTCGGAGGTCAGGGCAGCGATGATGCGAGAGGCGCGGTCACTGTTCGGTGACTACGACTGCGAGGAGGAGAGCGAGTGGCCATGAGCATGTTTGTCGCCCTCCTGCACAGCATCGTGCTCTCGCCCGACCGCCGGGTGATCATGGAAGACTTGCGCGCGCTTGCCAGAGAACTCGGCTATCGCGAGCCGCGCACGCTGGTTTCAACGGGCAATCTGGTTTTCGAGGCCGACCAAATACGTCCGCATGAACTCGAGGTCGCGCTGGAAGAGGGTTTCGAAGAGAAGTTCGGCAAACATGTCGATATCATCGTGCGCAGCGACTGCACCTGGATGGCGCTCTGCGGCACCAATCCCTTCCGGGACGGCAGCGGAGACCAGGTGATCGTCCGGGTGATGCGCCTGCCGATCGATCCTGAGAAGGTGGAGGCGCTGAAACCGCTGATGGCGGAAGGGCAACGCCTCGCCGTCGTCGGCGGCGATCTCTGGATCGATTTCGCCGGCAAACCGAGCCAATCGAAACTGCTTTCGGCGCTGACGACCAAGCGCCTCGGCGTCGGAACCATGCGCAACTGGAACACCGTTTGCGGTCTTGCGCAGATGATCATGTGAGCCGGCTGCTTCTTTACTCCCGGGCGAAATCTGAGTATCAGGCGGCAGCGCATCGAACAAAGAGAAGCGCTGTCGTTGCAACCACCCGCATTCGTTGGCGGGACTGGACAAGGAGAATTTCGATGTCTGAAGTCATTTCCCTAACATTCCCTGATGGTTCCATGCGCAGCTTCCCGGCTGGCGCCACCGGCCGGGATGTCGCCGAATCCATTTCCAAGTCGCTCGCCAAGAGCGCCGTCGCCATTGCGATCGACGGCGGCGTGCGCGACCTTTCCGATGCCGTTACCGACGGCAAGATCGAGATCATTACCCGCAAGGACCCGCGCGCGCTGGAACTCATCCGCCATGACGCCGCGCACGTGATGGCCGAAGCCGTGCAGGAGCTTTGGCCCGGCACGCAGGTAACGATCGGTCCCGTCATCGAGAACGGCTTCTATTACGACTTTGCCAAGAACGAACCCTTCACGCCCGACGATCTGCCGAAGATCGAAAAGAAGATGAAGGAAATCATCGCCCGCAACGCGCCGTTCACCAAGCAGATCTGGTCGCGTGAAAAGGCCAAGGAAGTCTTCGCCGCCAAGGGCGAACAGTACAAGGTCGAGCTCGTCGATGCGATCCCGGAAGGGCAGGATCTGAAGATCTACAACCAGGGCGAATGGTTCGACCTTTGCCGCGGCCCGCATATGGCCTCCACCGGCCAGGTCGGCACCGCCTTCAAGCTGATGAAGGTCGCCGGCGCCTACTGGCGCGGCGACAGCAACAACGCCATGCTGTCTCGCATCTACGGCACGGCATGGGCAGACCAGGCCGATCTCGACAACTACCTGCATATGCTGGCCGAAGCCGAGAAGCGCGACCATCGCAAGCTCGGCCGCGAGATGGACCTCTTCCACTTCCAGGAGGAAGGCCCGGGCGTCGTCTTCTGGCATGGCAAGGGCTGGCGCATCTTCCAGACGCTCGTCGCCTATATGCGCCGCCGACTCGCTGTTGATTATGAAGAAGTCAACGCGCCGCAGGTGCTCGACACCTCGCTTTGGGAAACGTCGGGTCACTGGGGCTGGTATCAGGAGAACATGTTCGCCGTGAAATCGGCGCATGCGATGACGCATCCGGAAGACAAGGAGGCTGATAACCGCGTCTTTGCGCTGAAGCCGATGAACTGCCCCGGTCATGTGCAGATCTTCAAGCATGGCCTGAAGTCCTATCGCGAACTGCCGATCCGTCTGGCGGAATTCGGTCTCGTGCATCGCTACGAGCCTTCGGGCGCACTGCATGGCCTGATGCGGGTGCGCGGCTTCACGCAGGACGACGCGCACATCTTCTGCACGGACGAGCAGATGGCGGCCGAATGCCTGAAGATCAACGATCTCATCCTGTCGGTCTACGAAGACTTCGGCTTCAAGGAAATCGTCGTCAAGCTTTCCACCCGGCCGGAAAAGCGCGTCGGCTCCGATGCTCTCTGGGATCGCGCCGAAGCCGTCATGACCGATGTCCTGAAGACGATCGAGGCGCAGTCCGAGGGCCGCATCAAGACCGGCATCCTGCCGGGGGAGGGCGCCTTCTACGGGCCGAAGTTCGAATATACGCTGAAGGACGCGATCGGCCGCGAATGGCAGTGCGGCACGACGCAGGTCGACTTCAACCTGCCGGAACGCTTCGGCGCCTTCTACATCGACAGCAACTCCGAAAAGACGCAGCCAGTGATGATCCACCGCGCCATCTGCGGCTCGATGGAGCGGTTCCTCGGCATCCTCATCGAGAACTTCGCCGGTCACATGCCGCTCTGGGTATCGCCGCTGCAGGTGGTGGTCGCAACGATCACTTCCGAAGCTGACGCCTATGGGCTTGAAGTCGCCGAGGCGCTGCGCGATGCCGGCCTCAACGTCGAGACCGACTTCCGCAACGAGAAGATCAACTACAAGATCCGCGAGCACTCGGTCACCAAGGTTCCTGTCATCATCGTCTGCGGCAGGAAGGAGGCCGAGGAGCGCACGGTCAACATCCGCCGCCTCGGCAGCCAGGACCAGGTTTCGATGGAGCTTGACGCCGCCGTCGAGAGCCTCATGCTCGAGGCGACGCCGCCCGACGTCCGTCGCAAGGCCGAGGCAAAGAAAGTCAAGGCGGCCTGAAAATAGGGGGAATACGACAGCGCCGATTTCGGCGCTGTCGGAAATGTCTTTCGCGAGGGGCAGCCACTCGTGCGCCTCCCGTCTCCACTTCCAAATCTTCCTGCCAATGAATGAAATGCGCGCCTAGTCTAGCGGTATCGGCCGATGCGTAGATCCAAAATGGTAGGGTCGTTGCACGTCTGATCAGACGCGCGGCGCTGCAGAACGCCGGCCGATCGGCTTGATCGCTGGTACGCCGCAGAAGCGTGCCCGGCAGAATCAATCCAGGCTGGCGCCGTCGCCGCCGCCCTGCGGCACGAGCTGTTCGTAGGAGGGCAGAGGCTCCTCCGGAGCCGGCTGGACACCCGGGGGCGGCGGCGTGCCGGCCGGCGCCTGCTGCACCGTGCGGGCCGCCGGGCTCTCGGGCTGTTGCGGCTGCTGGTCCTTCATCAGAACTTCGACATCGGTATTGCGGCCGGCAACCACTGTAAAATCGCGCTGATAGATCTTGTCCTTGTTGCGGGCGACGGCCGAGTATTCGCCTTCGGCAAGGACCATGGTCGGGAAGGCGCTGACGCTTTCGCCGACACTGTCGCCGGCTGCCGTCAGGATCGACCAGGCGGTGTCGGCGATCGCCTCGCCGCCGGCTTCGGAGACCAGCTTGAAGGTCATCTGGGCGGCGCGGTGCTGGATCGTTGCCTCTGTGAGCTTGCCGGCCTCGACCTGGATGTCCGCGCGGATGACGGCGTTGACGCTGCCATATTCGGAAACGACGTGATAGGTGCCGGCATTGAGGCGCACGACAGTGTTCGGCGAGACATCGGCCACGACGAGGCCGCGCTCACCGTCGTCGCGCACTTCCGAGGAATAGATCGAGAAACTCAACTGGTCGGGGCGGATGCGGGCATCGGTGCCGGAGACGGCGTTGAGCAGCAAGCCGCCGGCATCGAGGACCATCACCTGCTTGTCGACCTCGCCGTCAGCGGGCACGGTCAACTTCTTTGTGACGCCGGCGCGGCCGAAGGAGACATTGACGAAATAATCGCCCGGCGCGAGTTGGAAGGCAGCGGGTCCGCCCTTGGCGCTGGCGATCAGCGGCAGCTTGCCGTCGGTGCCAGCGATCGGGCTGAAGACATACCAGGAAAGCCCATCCTCGACAGGCGTACCGTCGGCCGTCAGCTTGGCTTCCATTTCGATGTCGCGCAGCTTGGCTCCTTCGGGCGCGGTGCCGGGCGCAATGAAGGCGTTGAGCTTCGGCATCTTCGATGTCGAATCGAGCTGTTTGAAGTCCTTGAAGGCATCCTGCGCACCGGCGCCGACGGGCATCAATACCATCAGCGCGATGGCGAGGCCGATGCGTGCAAGAGGCGAAATGCCAAACATCTGTTTCGTGAACCGATTGACTTCTGAAATCGCAAAGGCCACTTCAAGACCAACGCGATGGCAAATTCAAGACCCACGCTTTGCAGCAGCATAAAAATGAAAGTTTCTCCCGCATGAAATCCGATATCAAGCTGATCGATTACCTCGCCGTGCGTCGTTCGATCCCCGCTTTCCAGATGTGCGAACCCGGCCCCGAAAAAGCCGAGATCGAAGAGATCCTGCGGCTTGCTTCGCGTGTTCCCGACCACGGCAAGATCGCCCCTTGGCGCTTCATCGTCTATCGCGGAGATGAGCGTGCGCGCCTCGGCGAGGAGCTTCTCAAACTGGCGCTCGAGACCAAGCCGGAGCTTTCCGAAGAGATGATCCAGGTCGAGCGCACCCGCTTCACCCGAGCGCCGGTCGTCGTCGCCGTCGTCAGCAAGGCGGGGCCGCATATCAAGATCCCGGAATGGGAGCAGCTGATGTCGGCGGGCGCACTCTGCCTCAATGTCATTCTCGCCGCCAATGCCAGCGGCTACGTCGCCAACTGGCTGACGGAATGGTTCGCCTATGACCAGCGCGCCTATCCGCTGCTCGGCCTCGAGTCCGGCGAAAAGGTGGCTGGCTTCATCCATATCGGCTCAACGACATTTCCGGCGATCGAACGGCCGCGGCCGGAGCTTGCCGATACCGTGACCTGGGTCGGCGGAGCGGACTGATGTTCTACACCACCGACAGCAATCGACACGGGCTCGCACATGATCCCTTCAAGGCGATCGTATCGCCGCGGCCGATCGGCTGGATCGGCAGCAAGGGCAGGGACGGCTCGGTCAATCTTGCTCCCTATTCCTTTTTCAACGCCGTTGCCGACCGGCCGAAACTGGTGATGTTTTCCTCCGCCGGTCGCAAGGACAGCCAGCGCAATGCGGCGGAGACCGGCGCCTTCACCTGCAATTTCGTCAGCCGCGATCTCGCTGAAAAGATGAATCGCTCCTCGGCGGCGCTGCCTTACGGCAACAGCGAATTCGATTTCGCCGGGCTGACGCCGAGACAGTCCGAACTGATCGACGCGCCCTATGTCGGTGAGGCATATGCCGTGCTCGAATGCAGGGTCACCGAGATCATCGAGCCGAAGACATTATCGGGTGCGCCGTCCGAAAACATTCTCGTCTTCGGCGAGGTGGTCGGCATCCATATCGACGAGGCGATCGTCAGGGACGGCCGCCTCGACATGTCGATCGCCCGGCCCGTCGCGCGCATGGGCTACATGGACTACAGCGAAGGCAGCGATGTTTTCGAGATGTTCCGGCCGCAGATGCCAAAGGTCTGAGCGCAAAGCATACAAAGGCTTAAGAAATATGGTGAACCAATCTTAAACCTTTTGTCGCTACGGTCACAGCATTGAATGGAACGCGTAAGGAATCGCGTTCAAGTGCTGAGGCATCGCGTGATCGTAGAAGCTTTCCTTCGTTGGATAGAAACTGCCAAGACCGGCGACCGGGCCAGGGCCGCGAATGCGCTCGGTCGAGCCTATCTGCAATCCGAGATGAGCGGCGAGGAGCGGGCGGCAGCCGAGATGGCGATGACCTTTCTTCTCGATGACCCGTCGCCGCGTGTGCGGCTTGCGCTGGCCGAGGCGATCGCCTGGTCGCCCGACGCGCCGCGCAGCCTGATCCTTTCGCTTGCCGCGGACCAGCCCGAGGTTGCCTGCCACGCCGTCACCTGTTCGCCGCTTCTTAGCGACGCCGATCTCGTCGACCTCGCCGCACGCGGCAGCGGCGCCACCCGCATGCTGATTGCGGCCAGGGCCTATGTCACGCGCCCGGTCTCGGCTGCACTCGCGGAGGTCGGCGATGAAGACGAATTGCTCTGCCTGCTCGAAAACGACGGCGCGGCCATCTCCGGCCAGTCGTTGAAGCGCATCGCCGAGCGGCTTGGCGATTGTTGTGATATCCGCAACCTGCTGCTCGACCGCAGCGATCTTCCGGCCGATGCCCGCCAGCTGCTCACCCAGCATGTCAGCAATGCGCTGGTCGGCCTGCCGCTGGCGCAGGCGGCGATCGGCCTGCAGCGGCTCCAGCGCATCAGCCGCGAGGCGACCGAGGCAGCCATCGTTTCGATCGCCGGGGATATTGCGCCGCGGGAGATACCGGATCTCGTCGAGCATCTGCGCCTCAACGGCCGGCTGACGCCGTCCTTGCTAATGCATGCGCTCTGCGCTGGTAAGCTGGACTTTTTCGCTGCTGCGATCGTCGATCTGACGGCGTGCAGCGAGCGAAGGGTGCGCTCGATCCTGGCAACCGGGCGCATGCATGCCGTGCGCGCCCTCTACGAATCCGTCGGCCTGCCGAGGGATATCAGCGTGATCTTCGTCGAGGCGACGCTTCTGTGGCGCGAGGCCGCTCGAAAAGCCCCGGGCAGCGTGCTGGGCACCGTCGGCGGCCGTCTTCTCGAAAAATTCCGCCATCACCATGGCGCACACGGCGCGGCCGGAGAACTGCTCGACATGGTGGAAAAGCTTCACGTCGCCGAACAGCGACAATCGGCCCGTGTCTATGCGGCGCTTGCGGCGGCCTAGTCGTTCAGCCGGGTCACTACCCAGGAATAGCTGGCGGATACGAAATGCACGGGTTTGGACAGCGTCTCCTTGACGTCACGGCCGGATGGCAGATGTGAACGGACCTGGCCGGCGATGTTTTCAGCAAAGCTGGCGAGTCCTGTTGGTTCTTCAGGTGCCGCAGGAGCGGCGTCGCCCGCGGCGGCAGGCAAGGGCGCCGGTTTCGGGGGTGCGGCGGCGGCAAGCGCTTTCGGCGCCTCGCACACGGCGATCACCGAGGGATAGCTGACATTGGCATAGGCCTTGAGCCGGCGTTCGGCTTCGGCATCGCAAGCGGTAACGGTCTCCCAGCGCTTGTCGACCGTCGCGACATAGCTGCATTGGCTGACGGAATCGTCGCAACCGAGAATGGTCATTGCGATGAGCACCGCTTGCATATTCTGCCTCCTTGGCTATTGAACCCTGAGATCGCCTTAGACGGCCCAATTCCAACCGAAAGAAGGCGAAGGCATTAACTCTTCGTCAGGTCAGCAAAAATTTGCGCCTCCCGCAAACATTGGAAACTAGCATGTCCGTCACCATCGCCCAGGAGCCGCCGCGCCAGGACGGCGTCATCCGCCTTCTCGATCTCTCCGACGCCTATGCAGCGTCGCTCTATCCCGCGGAGAGCAACCACCTGGTCGACCTCTCCTTGCTGGAGAAACCTTCGGTAAGCTTCTTCGTCGCCCGCAATGAGGGGGCGATCGTCGGGTGCTGCGCGCTGGTCGAGGCCGGCGACGGCACGGCGGAGATCAAGCGCATGTTCGTTGACCCGCAGGCGAGGGGATTGAGGATTGCGAGCGGATTGATGAATGCGCTGGAGGCGATCGCGAGGGAAAAGCGGCTGACGGCAGTCCGGCTCGAGACCGGCATCTATCAGCCGGAGGCGATCGCCCTCTATCGCAAATACGGATATCGGGAGATCGAGGCTTTCGGCACCTATCTACCGGATCCGCTCAGCCTGTTCATGGAAAAGCGGCTGGGATAGCGGTCTTTGAAGACAGGTCAGCCTTCGGCGACGCGCGGGACCGGCTTCGCCGGCGGTGCCTGCTCGTCGATGACGATCGGCGGTATCGTCTCGTTGCTCTCGGCGTTGCGGGCCTCGTGGATCCATTCGCGCCAGATGGCGACGATCAGCGCCATTAGCACCGGGCCGATGAACAGGCCGAGAAAGCCCATCGTCTTGACGCCGCCGACAAGGCCGAAAAAGGTCGGCAGGAAGGGCAGCTTGATCGGGCCGCCCACGAGCTTCGGCCGCAGCGTCTTGTCGACGATGAAAAGCTCGACAGTGCCCCAGACGAACAGGCCGACGCCGGCGACATGCGAGCCGCTCGCCAGGAGATAGATGGAAACCAGCGTGAAGGAGAGCGGCGCACCGCCGGGTATCAGGGCCATCACCCCCGTGAGCACGCCGAGCGTTACCGGAGACGGCACGCCGGCGATCCAATAAGCCACACCGAGCACGATGCCTTCGCCGATTGCAATCAGCGTCATGCCCATGACGGTGGAGCTGATCGTTGCCGGAACGACGCGGGAAATGCGTTCCCAGCGGTTCGGCAGGATGCGCTCGCCCAGCATGTCGATCTGCTTGGAGAAGGAGAAGCCGTCGCGATAGACGAAGAACAGCGCGATCAGCATGAAGAGCAGCGTCAGGAGAAGATGGAAAGCGCCGCCGCCGGCTGCCAGCACGGCGCGATAGATGTTGCCGATATTGGCGCCGCTAACCGCCTGGATGACCTCACCCAAGGCGCCGGGACTGCCGATATATTTTGTCCAGATCTCATCGAGATAGGCGCCTGCCCAAGGCAGTGCGACGATCCAGTCCGGCGTCGGGGCGCCGGCGCGGTTGGCGTGGATCGCCCAGGCGACCCAATTGCGCACTTCGCCTGTCGTATAGGTGATCGCAAGCACGATCGGGATGACCAGGAAAGTGACGATCATGATGATGGCGATGGTCGCCGCGACCGTGGTATTGCCGCCGACGCGGGCAAGCAGCTTGCGATAGAGCGGCCAGCTGGCGAAGCCGATGACCAGGGCTGCAAGCACCGGCACGAGGAAGCCGTAGAAGAAATACACGCCGGCGGCGGCGACCAGCACCAGCAGCCAGCGCGCCGCCGAAATGGAGGGAATCAGCGGTGTGCGTGTCGGCGCCGATGACCCCAGCCATCGCGGCTCATGATTGGTTTTCTGACGGTTGAACACACCCACGCGCGCCTCTTCTTATTCTTGTACTCTGGTTATGGGCCATGAACCCGGCGGTTTCAAGGTCCGCGCCGCGAAAGCCGATATAAAGCATCACTGTTCGGCCGTCAGACGCGGCGTCTTACTGCCGCGGGCGGCTGAGAACCTTGAAGGCGTAGAATTGCGTCTTCTGGTGGGTCGAGAAATTATTGTCGGAGCCGAGGATGAGGACGTCGGTACCGTCCTTGGCCTTTCCGAGCGACATCGCCTCGATATTGTCCGGGACGAGACCGATTGCCCTGAGATCGAGAACCTGGCTCTTGCGGGCGGGGACCACACGCTGGTCGCTCTTGGCGAGGGAGGCGATGGCGGATACGGCAGTGGCGTCGGCGAGATCGACCATCATGATCTTGATGTTATTGCCGAAACCTTCGGCATAGCTGCGCTCGACGGCGAGCAGGCGGTGATCGTCAAGCGCAAGCATTTCCGACATGCCGTTGTCATTGCCGCCGTCGGCCTTGGTGGCGGCCTGCGGGATCGGCGAGATCGGATAGACATACTCAGCCTTCGGCTCGCCCGTTGCGCCGTCATAGCGGATGATGCGCGACAGGCTGCCCGTCGTCAGTGACGGCTTCGGCCCATCCTGGTAGAGGGCGGCTTCGACGCCGACGAAAACATCAAACGAGGGTGCGACGGCGAGATCCTCGAAAGCGAGGTTGTCGCGGATGCCGGCCGACTTGTCGATGGTCGGAGCAAAGCCCTCGGGCAGCTTGAACTCGCGTACGAATGAACCGTCCGGCGTCGTGACGCGGATGAAGGGCGGCAGCAGCACCTTGGCGTCGCCTTCGCTGCCCCAGTAGATGCCGTCCTTGCCGAGACGGATCGATTCCGGGTCGACGGTCTTGGCGGCGAAGAGTTCACCGGTCTTGTTTTTCAGCGTCACATGCTTGACGGCGGAAACGCCCTTGAGGCCCGACGCATCGACATCGATGTCGAGTTCATAGAAGCGGGCGGGTGCCCTGTCCGAACGGTCGTCACTGATGGCGATATAGTGGCCGGTGGCGGCATCGAAATCGAGGCCTGATATGCCGCCGAATTCGACGCCGTTTTCCATGTGCCCCGTGGATATGATGAATTCACCGAGATAGGAGAGCGAAATGCCGGCGGCGCAATCGCCGAAGGGGCAGGCGCTTTCGAAGGTGGCGCCGATGTCGGTGGCGCTGGCGGTGACGGTGCTGGACAGGAGAACGAAAGCGGCGGTCGCAGCAAAACGCTTGGTCATGGCAAAATCCGGCAAAGGTTGAAAACGGCTCGAACCGGCGCAGGCGCCATTCCCGGGGGAGGTCCGCGCGCCGTCCGCTTCATGCGCCGGTTATTTGACGGAGTTGTTACGGTTCTTCGTCAGTTCCGTGAAATCGCAGATGCTAAAATGCGGCGCGCCGGGCGTATCTGTCAGATCGTTCGGCGCGCCTGAGACGTGTTTAAATATCAAGGTTTTCGGCGAAGGCCGCACGCTCCTGGATGAAGCGGAAGCGGGCCTCGGGTTTGGTGCCCATCAGATCGTCGACGGCGCTGCGCGTGCCCTCGAAATCCACCTCGTCGATCAGCACCCGGAGCAAGGTGCGCTTGGCCGGGTCCATGGTGGTTTCCTTGAGCTGGGCGGGCATCATCTCGCCGAGACCTTTGAAGCGGCTGATCTCCACCTTGGCCTTGCCCTTGAATTCCGTCTGCATCAGCTCGGCACGATGATTGTCGTCGCGCGCATAGGCGGACTTCGCCCCTTGGGTGATCTTGTAGAGCGGCGGCACGGCGAGGAAGAGATGGCCGCCACGCACCAGTTCCGGCATTTCCTGGTAGAAGAAGGTGATAAGCAGCGAGGCGATATGGGCGCCGTCGACATCGGCATCGGTCATGACAATGATACGCTCGTAGCGCAGATCTTCCTGCCGGTATTTCGAGCGCGTACCGCAGCCAAGCGCCTGGATGAGATCGGCGAGCTGCTGGTTTGCACCGAACTTCTCGCGGCCGGCGCTGGCGACGTTGAGGATCTTGCCGCGGAGCGGAAGGATCGCCTGGTTGGCGCGGTTGCGCGCCTGCTTGGCCGAACCTCCTGCCGAATCGCCCTCGACGATGAAGAGTTCGGCGCCTTCGGCGGTATTCTGCGAGCAGTCGGCGAGCTTGCCGGGCAGGCGCAGCTTGCGCACCGCCGTCTTGCGATTGACTTCTTTTTCCTTGCGGCGGCGAAGGCGCTCCTCGGCGCGCTCGATCACCCAGTCGAGCAGCTTGGCCGCCTCGTTCGGGTTGTCGGCGAGATAGTGGTCGAAGGGATCGCGCAGCGCGTTCTCGACGATGCGCTGGGCCTCGACGGTCGCAAGCTTGTCCTTGGTCTGGCCGACGAATTCCGGCTCGCGGATGAAGACCGACAGCATGCCGACGGCGGAGATCATCAC
The DNA here is from genome assembly GCF_019685295.1 of Rhizobium sp. NLR22b. NCBI lineage: Bacteria > Pseudomonadati > Pseudomonadota > Alphaproteobacteria > Hyphomicrobiales > Rhizobiaceae > Rhizobium > Rhizobium sp. NLR22b. The sequence continues at coordinate 45,124 of NZ_JABDWM010000022.1, read as the reverse complement.
GTCGTCGGTGGTGATCTGGGCGGCGCGCTTGTTCTGCGTCAGCTCGGCATAGGCCTTCAGCCCCTTGGTCAGCGCGATGCGCAGGCCGGCCTCATGGGTGCCGCCTTCCGGAGTCGGGATGGTATTGCAATAGGAATGCACCTGCGGATCGCCGCCATACCAGGTGATCGCCCATTCCATCGAGCCGTGGCCGCTGGCCTTCTCGGTCTTGCCGGCGAAGATCTCGCGGGTGACGGTGAATTCCTTGCCCATCGTCGCCTGGAGATAGTCTTTCAGGCCGCCGGGGAAGTGGAAGGTGGCCTTGTCGGGCACCTCCGACCCCTCAGGCAGTACGCCAGGCTCGCAGCTCCAGCGAATCTCGACGCCGCCGAACAGATAGGCCTTGGAGCGCGCCATGCGAAAGACGCGAGCGGCCTCGAACTTCATGTGCTCCCCGAAGATCTGGGGATCGGGATGGAAGCGCACGCGGGTGCCGCGGCGATTGTGGACGTCGCCCAGTTCTTCGAGTCCGCCCTGCGGCAGGCCGCGGGAAAAGCGCTGGCGGTAAAGCTTGCGGTTTCGCGCTACCTCGACTTCGAGGAAGTCGGAGAGCGCATTGACCACCGACACGCCGACGCCATGCAGGCCGCCCGAAGTCTCATAGGCCTTGCCGTCGAATTTGCCGCCAGCATGCAGCTTGGTCATGATGACTTCGAGTGTCGACTTGCCGGGGACCTGCGGATGGTTTTCGACCGGAATGCCGCGGCCGTTGTCCGAGACGGTGAGATAGCCCTGCAGGTCGAGATGCACCTCGATGAAATTGGCGTGTCCCGCGACCGCTTCGTCCATCGCGTTGTCGATGACTTCGGCGAAGAGGTGATGCAGCGCCTTTTCGTCGGTGCCGCCGATATACATGCCAGGACGCATGCGCACCGGCTCGAGACCTTCCAGAACCCGGATCGAGGAGGCGCCATAGTCATCCGCGTTCGAGGCGACGAGTGCTGGGCGCGCCGCCGCCGAGGGCACGGTCGTCAAGGGAGCGGCCGCCGGCGGACGTTCGCTCGGCGCGGCGGGCTTCTGCGCCTCCTCGCGTTTTTCGGAAAGGGGCAGTCCGGAAAAAAGGTCGTTGCTGTCGTCCATGGAGCCGTTCAGATCTTTATCCTGTCTCGAGCTGGCATCCGCCGCCGGCCCAAAATCACCGCATTTCACGTCACGTTTGCGAATCAGGCAGATTCTGCCAGAAAGCACCTCTATACGCGACACCGCCTCTTTTGGCGGCCTTTGAGACATGATTTGCGTTGCCGGGCGCGGAATGGCAAGCGGCGGCAGGCTTCAGGAAACCATCCGCATGCGAATGTCCACAAGTCATTGCACTGTTTTCACCGCAATTGCGGCGTTTTTCTTGTCAGCAGCCGTTCTTTCCGCCGGCGGACCGGCACGGGCGGCCGACGTCCTGCCGCCTTTCAAGGACGATTTGTTCTCGACGCAGACTGTGCTGCAGACGAGCGACGGCGGCGCCTCCGAGGTGATCGACTACGACGAGATGCGCGATATCAACGGCCGCGACCAGATTCCGGAGAAGCGGGCGCAGCAGAAATATGTGTCGCTCGGCATCCGCAAGACCCAGGCGGACGAAACCCTCTCGCTCGACGGCATCAGGCTCGATGTCACCAGGGTGGGACCATCTCAGAATGCCGCCTTCACGGTGATTTTCATTCACGGCCGCGATGGCGACCGCCGGCTCGGGGCCAATGATTACAGCTTCGGCGGCAATTTCAACCGGCTGAAGAACCTCGTCGCCGGCAATGGCGGGGTCTATTATTCGCCGACGGTCAGGAGCTTCGACAGCAACGGCGTTGCCGCGATCGAAGAACTGATCCGTTATGCCAGCGCGCAATCGCCCGGCCGGCCGATCGTGCTTTCCTGCGCTTCGATGGGCAGTCAGATTTGCTGGGGCGTTGCGCGTGACGGCGACAGTGTCAAGCGGCTGAAGGGCATGCTTGTTATGAGCGGTGTCACCGATCCCGATTTCACCAGGAGCGCGTTTTACAAGGCGAAACTGCCGCTCTGGTTCGCGCATGGCAGCCGCGATCCGGTCTACGCCGCCGCCGACCAGCAGGCGCTGTTCGAGAGCCTGCAAAAGGCGAAATATCCGACGCATTTCACGTTGTTTCAGACCGGAAACCACGGAACGCCGATCCGGATGATCGACTGGCGGAGGGTTCTGAACTGGGTTCTCGGCCGCTGACGAAGGATTTCGGCAAAAAATATGCGAGATCGCAGAGATTCCCGTTACGTCAGAGGCATGATGCTTTCCTTTGCCGCAAGCTTTTGATAATGCGGCCAGGGATATGAAGTTTGTGGAAGGCCGGCATGACACCTGACGTGCGCCCGCTGGTGGCGGGAAATTGGAAAATGAACGGCACGCGTGCCTCCCTGGATCAGATCAAGGCGATCGCCGAGGGTGTTCGTCCGCCGTTCGCCGAAAAGGTCGAGGCGCTGATCTGCCCGCCGACGACGCTGCTCTACGTGGCAACCGCGCTCTGCACCGACAGCCCGCTTGCGATCGGCGCGCAGGACTGCCACCAGAAGCCGTCCGGCGCGCATACCGGCGACATATCGGCCGAGATGATCGCCGATAGCTTCGGCACCTATGTGATCGTCGGCCATTCCGAACGGCGCACCGACCACGCCGAGACGGACCATCTGGTCCGCGCCAAGGCGGAGGCGGCTTTCGCCTCCGATCTCACTGCGATCATCTGCATCGGCGAGACGGCCGAAGAACGCCGCGCCGGGCAGGAACTTGACGTCATCAAGCGCCAGCTTTCCGCCTCGGTTCCCGATGCCGCAACCGCCGAGAATACAGTCATCGCCTACGAGCCGATCTGGGCGATCGGCACTGGTGTCACGCCGACATCGGGGGATGTTGAGAAGGCGCATGCCTTCATGCGTGCGGAGCTCGTGTCCCGCTTCGGCGACGAAGGCCGTAAGATGCGGCTTCTCTATGGCGGCTCGGTCAAGCCCGCCAATGCCGGGGAACTGCTTGGCATCGCCAATGTTGACGGCGCGCTGATCGGTGGAGCGAGCTTGAAAGCTGCCGACTTCCTCGCCATCTACCGGGCCTATGAGGCGCTGCTCGCCTGACGCGTTGTTCATAGCTCGGTTTATTCCGGCAGAAGGGCTTGGAATAGGCGAGAGCCTCATGTAAAGAGCCGCCAGAATTCTTATTTATGTCCGTCTCCAGACGGGCAGGACTGGACCCATGCAGACAGTATTGATTGTCATCCATCTCATGATCGTGCTCGCCCTCGTCGGCGTCGTGCTCATCCAGCGCTCGGAAGGCGGCGGCCTCGGCATCGGCGGCGGTTCGGGCTTCATGTCGGCCCGCGGGACGGCCAATGCGCTGACTCGCACGACCGCGATCCTTGCGACCTTGTTCTTCCTCACCTCGCTCGGCCTCGGCATACTGACGCGTTACGAGGGTCGTCCGAGCGACATTCTCAACCGCATCCCCGCGACGAGCGGCCAGGGCAACGGCATTCTCGATTCGCTCGGCGGCGGTGCACAGACCCCGGCGAACCAGCCGGCCGGCAACGGTGTTCCAAGCAGCGGTGCGGCTGCGCCCGCACAGCAGGCTCCGGCCGCGCAAGCTCCCGCAGCAGAGGCTCCGGCAGCCACCGCGCCTTCAACGACAGCTCCGGCAGCGTCTGCCCCGGCAACGCCCGCAGCTCCGGCCGCGCCGGCGCCGGCTCAGCCTTCCGGCGTCCCGACGGGACAGTAAACCGGACTTCGACATAAACCGCCGGCAGGCCCTCGGGTCTGCCGGTTTTCTTTTGTTCAGATTCCCGCGCCACCCTCCGAAAATTCCGGAAAAGAATTTTTGGGGCTGGCGGAATCGTTTTTGAAAAGGTATCCGGTGAAGCCCATGGCGCGATACGTATTCATCACTGGCGGCGTGGTTTCCTCCCTCGGAAAAGGAATTGCGGCCGCGGCTCTCGGAGCGTTGCTGCAGGCCCGTGGATATCGGGTCCGGCTTCGCAAGCTCGACCCTTATCTGAACGTGGACCCGGGCACGATGAGCCCGACCCAGCACGGCGAGGTCTTCGTCACCGACGATGGCGCGGAAACCGATCTCGATCTCGGCCATTACGAACGCTTCACCGGGCGTTCGGCGACCAAGACCGACAACATCACCACCGGCCGCATCTACAAGAACATCATCGACAAGGAACGCCGCGGCGACTATCTCGGCGCGACGGTGCAGGTCATCCCGCACGTCACCAACGAGATCAAGGATTTCGTCACCGAGGGCAATCAGGACTACGACTTCGTCATTTGCGAGATCGGCGGCACGGTCGGCGACATCGAGGCAATGCCCTTCATGGAAGCGATCCGCCAGCTCGGCAACGACCTGCCGCGTGGCACCGCCGTCTACGTCCATCTGACGCTGATGCCTTACATTCCGGCGGCCGGCGAGCTCAAGACCAAGCCGACCCAGCATTCGGTGAAGGAGCTGCAGGCGCTTGGGATTCACCCCGATATCCTGCTTGTGCGCGCCGACCGCGAAATTCCGGAAGCCGAGCGCCGCAAGCTCTCGCTGTTCTGCAACGTGCGTCCGTCGGCCGTCATCCAGGCGCTTGATGTGGCCAACATCTACGACGTGCCGATGGCCTACCACAAGGAAGGACTCGACGACGAAGTGCTGGCCGCTTTCGGCATCGAGCCGGCGCCGAAGCCGCGTCTCGACCAGTGGGAAGAGGTCTGCAATCGCATCCGTACGCCGGAAGGCGAGGTGACGATCGCGATCGTCGGCAAATATACCGGCCTCAAGGACGCCTATAAGTCGCTGATCGAGGCGCTGCATCACGGCGGCATTGCCAATCGCGTCAAGGTCAAGCTCGAATGGATCGAGTCGGAGGTCTTCGAGAAGGAAGATCCCGCACCCTATCTCGAAAAGGTGCATGGCATCCTGGTGCCCGGCGGCTTCGGCGAGCGCGGCTCAGAGGGCAAGATCCATGCGGCGCGCTTTGCCCGCGAACGAAAAGTGCCTTATTTCGGCATCTGCTTCGGCATGCAGATGGCCGTCATCGAAGCGGCGCGCAATCTTGCCGATGTGCCGGATGCGTCATCGACCGAGTTCGGCCCGGCGAAGGAGCCTGTGGTCGGCCTGATGACTGAATGGGTCAAGGGCAATGAATTGCAAAAGCGCACGGCGGCCGGCGATCTCGGTGGCACCATGCGTCTTGGCGCCTACAAGGCGGCGCTGAAGAAGGGCACGAAGATCTCGGATATCTACGGCTCGACGGATATTTCCGAGCGTCATCGCCACCGTTACGAGGTCAACATCGACTACAAGGACCGGCTCGAGAGCTGCGGCCTCGTCTTCTCCGGCATGTCGCCCGATGGCGTGCTGCCGGAGACGATCGAATATCCCGACCATCCGTGGTTCATCGGCGTGCAGTATCACCCGGAACTGAAGAGCCGGCCGCTCGACCCGCATCCACTGTTTGCGAGCTTCATCGAAGCGGCGACCGAACAGAGCCGTCTCGTCTGACGCATGCGGCGCCAGATCGCGCGGTTATGCGCGATCTGGCTAATCCGCCATTCCAATTTCAGGCAGCGGCCGGCAACGGCCCGATATAGACCGAACGCGGCCGGATCAGCCGGCCGTCGAGCGCCTGTTCGCGGGCATGCGCCAGCCATCCGACCGTACGGCCGATTGCAAAGACACCGGTGAAGGCCTGACGCGGGAAGCCGAGCGCCTCGAGCAGCAGCGCGGTATAGAATTCGACATTGACGTCGAGCGGCCGGTTGGGCTTGCGCGCTTTCAGGATTGCCAATGCGGCGGCTTCCACCGCTTCGGCGAGTTCGCCGCGGGCGCTGTCGATCTGGCCTGATGAGATCAAAGGCTTCAGAGCGCCTTTCAGCGCGTCGGCGCGCGGGTCGCGAACGCGGTAGATGCGGTGGCCGAAGCCCATCAGCCTCTCGCCGCGATCGAGTGCATCCGCAAGCCATGTGCCGGCATTACCAGGCGTTCCTACGGCATCCAGCATATCGAGGACGGGACCAGGCGCACCGCCATGCAGCGGCCCCTTCAGTGCGCTCAACGCCGCCAGAACCGAAGAGGTGAGGCCGGCCTGCGTCGAGGCGACAACCCGCGATGCGAAGGTCGAGGCGTTGAGGCCATGATCTGATATCGTCACGAGATAGGCGTCGAGTGCCGCCGTCTGCTCCCTGGTCGGCAATCGTCCGGTCAGCATGCGCAGGATATCGACCGCTTGCGGCAGCGAGGCGTCGGGCGCGATCGGCTTCTGCCCGCGCTGCAGCCTGAGAATCGCCGGCAGGAAGACTGCCGGTGCTGCCAGAAGGGCGAGGGCGGTGTCGAAATCCTCACCATCCGCCAGCCTGGCGATCAGCGCGCGCATCGCATCGACCGGCGGCAGGGCGATCAAGGCGGCGTCGGCGGCTTTGATATTGGCGAAAACCTTCGTTCGTGCCTGTGCCAGCCAGTCGCGCAAGAGCGCCTCATCGAAGCTTCGCTCCATCAACCCGTCGAGCAGCAGTGCAGCGACGCGCTCATAGGTGCCGTCTGCGACCAGATGATCCAGCGATACGCCGCGGATGATCAGTCGACCCGCTTCGCCATCGACATCCGACAGCTGCGTTTCGGCGGCAATGACATCTTCCAAGCCGTTTTTCATATGGGTTTCTCCTTTACGGCTCGAATGATCCGACCTAGTTTCATTGACGTCAATCTTGACGCAATTGATCAATGTGAGGCCGTGATGTCGTGGCTGACTGCCGAGGAGGCGCTGCAGGCGCTGAAGACCAAACCGCAGACGCTCTACGCCAATGTCAGCCGAGGGCGCATTCGCGCCAAGCCTGATCCCGCCGATCCGCGCCGCAGCCTCTATCACGCTGCCGACGTGCGGCGGCTTGCAGATCGCCATGCCGGCCGCCGCAAGGCCGAAACCGTCGCGGCCGAGACGATCCGCTGGGGCGATCCCGTGCTTTCCTCGGCAATCTCCACCGTTTCGGGCGGACGCCTTTTCTATCGCGGAAAGGATGTGGCCGATCTCGCCGAGACGGCGACGCTGGAGCAGACGGCGGCATTGCTTTGGAACGGAGCGGAAACGCCCGCCTCCGCTACCGCGGCCGCGCATGGCCCTCCATCGCTTCAGGCCGCGTTCCTGGCGCTTGCAGGGCGGGTGACATTGGACCTGCCGTCGCTTGGCCGCTCGCCGGCGGCACTCCGGCGCGAGGCGCACGGGATTCTCGCCACGATCGCAGATGCGCTGGCGCCAGGCGCTTCGGACCGGCCGCTGCATCTCAGGCTTGCGGCAAGCTGGCAGCGGCCGGAGGCCAGCGATTGCCTGCGTCGCGCCCTGGTGCTGCTTGCCGATCATGAACTCAACGCCTCGGCCTTTGCGGCACGAGTCACCGCCTCATCGGGTGCGGCACTGTCGGCCGCCGTGCTTTCCGGCCTGGCGACGCTGACGGGACCGCTGCATGGCGCCGCCTGGCAGGGCGTCGATGCATTGATCGAGGCGGCTTGCACCCTCGGTCCGGCGCAGGCGATCCGCCGTACCCTTGCCCAGGGTAATCGCTTATCCGCCTTCGGTCACCCGCTCTATCCGGACGGCGATATCAGGGCGCTGGCGCTGCTTTCGCGATTTCCACTGCCGCCTGAGTTCGCCGAGGTCAGGGATAGGGGCGAGGAGATCGTCGGGGAAAAGGTCAATATCGATTTCGCACTTGCCGCGATGGCGGCCGCCTTCGATCTGCCGAGAGAGGCGCCGATCATCATTTTTTCGCTTGCACGCTGCACCGGCTGGCTTGCGCATGCGATGGAGCAGATCGAAAGCGGCGAATTGATCCGGCCACGGGCGCGTTATACCGGACCGGCGCCCCATATGAAGAGCAGCATTTGAGGATGCGCGGTCCGCTTTTTTTCGCCTATGGAAATATCCGAATTCGGCTATCATGCCTCGCATGGAAGAAGACGGTTGGCGGGCGCTTTCGCTGAAGCAGTTCCGCACGGTCACGGGGGCTTTCCATGAATATGACATTTCTCAAGCTGTTTGCCGTTGGGCTCGCTGCCGGCGTCACTCCGCATGACGCGGCACTCGCGCAATCTGCGGGCTGCGCGATCTCGCGCGATGGTGGTGCCCGCCAGACGCTCAGTTGCCCCGGCGGCGTCAAGGTGACGGCGGAGGCCGGTGCGTCTTTCCGGCTCTCCGACCGCAATCGTGACGGCAGTCCCGATTCGGCGTCGCTGCGACGCAAGGCCATCCTCGTCGATGTCGACGGCAGTCAGCACGCCGGTGGTTTCCAGGTGGTGACACCGCAGGCGATCGCTGCCGTGCGCGGCACACAATGGGCTGTCGACGCCGCAGGCGACAAGACCTCGGTCCTCGTCATCAGAGGCAGCGTGGCCGTCCGCCGGCCTGCCGGCGAGCCGGTGGTGCTGTCACCGGGCGAGGGCGTCGATGTCAGCAGCGGAACCGAGCCGCTGGTTGTGCGCCGCTGGCCAGCACCGCGTGTCGCCGCCCTTCTCGCCCGGCTCGGCCAATAAATGCCATGAGTCATCGCCTGCTGACTGTGATCGCGCTGCTGGTCGCCGGTCTTTGGGGCGCGGCGCTCGGCTATCTCAATCTCAATGGCGGGATAGGCCTTCTCGATCGGATGGAGGCCTCGCTTGCCGACATTCGCAGCATCGTCGTCGGAGCGAAGACGCCGCCTCCCGTCGTCTCGATCATCGCGATCGACGACCGTACGGCGGCGGCCCACGGCTATCCCCTGGACCGGGCGACGCTGGCGCGTCTGGTCAATGCAATCAACGCTATGAAGCCGAAAGCTCTGGCGCTCGACATCCTGCTCTTCGATCCGGGACCGGAGGGGGGCGATGCAGCACTGACCGCTGCCCTTGGAGAGGGACCGAGCGTGATTGCGGCGGCGGCCACCTTTGCGCAGAGCCGGCAGCAGGTCACCGAATTGGCGGACGATCCGCTTGCCGCCATCCCCGAGGCAGATCAGCTTCTCTTGCCGCTTCCCCGCTTTGCCAGCGCGGCCGCAGTCGGTGTCGTCAATGTCGCCACCGACCAGACCGGCACGCCGCGTTTCATTCCACTTATCTCGCGCGCCGCAGACCGGCTGGATCCGGCTTTTCCGCTGCGAGCCGCCTCGGTGGCGCTCGGTGTCGACCCAACGATTGAGCGCGATGCGATCATGCTCGGAGTATTGCGCATTCCCACGGATATGGGCCAGCGCCTGCCGGTGACCTTCTATGGCCGGCGCGGCAGCATCGCCACGTCAAGCGCCGCCGATGCGCTCGAAGGCAAGCTGGCGGCGGATGCGGTGACCGGCCGCATCGTCGTCATCGGCTCGACCGTCACCGGCGGCGGCGACGTCTTCCCGACGCCGTTCGATCCCGTCATGCCGGGCGTCGAAGTGATGTCGACCGCGATCACCCATCTCGTCACCGGCGACGGCATGGTGCGGGACCACGGGACCAGGCTGATCGATGCCGGCACCGCCGTCGGGCTGTCGGTCATGCTGGTTTCGCTGACCGCCTGGCGGCGCAGTGCTGCGGGCTACGCCATCATCGTGCTGGCGCTGATCGTCTGGGCGATGCTCAATCTGGCGGCCTTTGCGCATGGCTATTGGCTGAGTGCCGCCCTGCCGATTGCCGCAGCGCTGCCGCCGGCGCTGATCTTCGGCGCAGCCGAGCTCTGGCTCGACCGCGGCCGCGCCCGCCATTTCGCCGAACAGAGCGCGCTACTGCAGCGCATCGAGGCGCCGGGCCTCGGCGAATGGCTGGCGCGCCATCCGAATTTCCTTGCCGCGCCGGTGCGCCAGAACGCGGCCGTCGTCTTCATCGATCTCTCGGGCTTCACCGGCCTCAGCGAAAATGTAGGACCGGTCAAGGTGAGCGAGGTGCTGAGCGGCTTTTTCGAAATCATCGACGAGGAGGCACGCGCTCATGGCGGCGCCATCACCAGCTTCATGGGCGACGGGGCGATGATCCTGTTTGGCCTACCGGAAGCCGCCGACGACGATGCCGCCCGAGCCATCGACTGCGCGGTCAGGCTCTGCGAGCGCACCCGCGCCTGGCTTCGAACGCAGGGGGGCTTTGCCGGGAAGAACATCGGTTTCAAGGTTGGCGCCCATTGCGGGCCGATCGTCGCCTCGCGGCTCGGCTCCGGCGACAGGCAGCAGATCACGGCGGCGGGCGATACGGTGAACGTCGGAAGCCGCCTGATGGAGGTTGCCGCCCGCCATGGCGTGGAGTTGGCGCTCAGCGCCGAAATCGTCGGCGCCGCAGGCCCGGACAGCGTGCTCCTCAAATCAGGCCGGATCGAAGGGCCGCTGGAAACGGAACTGCGCGGCCGGACGAGCCATATCGACGCCTGGCTGTGGCGCAGCCGCGCGCTTTGACAATCGCCGCGGGAGCGGCTAGGAACGGCGCAAACACCTGCCGGCTGGCTCCGGCCATGGCGCATTTCGCGCCTGAAAGCTCCGAAAGATCGAACTCATGACAGAATTCAACGGCGTCGTTCCGGCGATCGCCAAGGCGTTGCAGAAGCGCGGTTACGCCGAACTTACCCCGGTACAGCAGGCGATGCTCGATCCGGCGCTTGCCGCTTCGGACGCGCTGGTCTCCGCCCAGACCGGCTCCGGCAAGACCGTCGCCTTCGGATTGGCACTGGCGCCGACGCTTCTCGACGGTAGCGAGCGCTTCGGTGCTGCCGGCGCCCCGCTTGCGCTGGTCATCGCGCCGACGCGGGAGCTTGCCCTGCAGGTGAAGCGCGAACTTGAATGGCTTTATGAAATGACCGGCGCGGTGATCGCCAGCTGCGTCGGCGGCATGGACATCCGCAGCGAGCGCCGCTCGCTCGAGCGCGGGGCCCATATCGTCGTCGGCACGCCCGGCCGACTCTGCGACCACATCCGCCGACACGCACTCGACATGTCGCAGCTGAAGGCCGCCGTGCTCGACGAGGCCGACGAGATGCTCGACCTCGGCTTCCGCGAGGACCTGGAATTCATCCTCGATTCGGCACCGGACGAGCGCCGGACGTTGATGTTTTCGGCAACCGTGCCGGCGGCAATCGCCAGACTCGCCAAGAGCTACCAGCGCAACGCCGTGCGCATCAGCACCGCGGCCGAGGAAAAGCAGCATGTCGATATCGAATATCGCGCCCTTGTCGTTGCCCCGAGCGACCGCGAGAACGCGATCATCAACGTGCTGCGCTATTACGAAGCGACCAACGCCATCGTCTTCTGTTCGACGCGTGCCGCCGTCAATCATCTGACCGCGCGCTTCAACAACCGCAATTTCTCCGTCGTGGCGCTGTCCGGCGAGCTGACGCAGAACGAGCGCAGCCACGCGCTGCAGGCGATGCGTGACGGCCGCGCCCGCGTCTGCATCGCAACCGACGTCGCCGCCCGCGGCATCGACCTGCCGGGCCTCGATCTCGTCATTCATGCCGACCTGCCGACCAATCCGGAAACCCTATTGCACCGCAGCGGCCGTACCGGCCGGGCCGGGCGCAAGGGCATCAGCGCCATGATCGTGCCGCTGAGTGCAAGGCGCAAGGCCGAGCGTTTGCTGGAGAATGCCGGCATTTCGGCGGCCTGGGCGCGGCCGCCGTCGGCCGAAGAGGTGAACGAGCGCGACGACGAGCGGCTGCTTGCCGACCCGGTCTTTCACGACGCGCCGCAGGAGGAAGAACAGAAGCTGGTGCAGCAGCTTCTCGCGAGCCACGGCGCCGACAAGCTCGCTGCCGCTTTCCTGCGTCTCTACCGCACCAACCGTTCGGCGCCGGAAGATCTGATTGAGGTTACCGTTCAGGACGATCGCAGCCGTAAGCGCCGCGACAATGCCGCCCCCTTCGAGCCGGCGCAAAAGGGCCCGCGCGAAGATTTCGGCCCGAGCGTCTGGTTCTCCGTCTCGGTCGGGCGCAAGCAGAATGCCGAGCCGCGCTGGCTGATCCCGATGCTCTGCCGCAACGGCAACGTCACGAAGCGCGAGATCGGCGCGATCAAGATGCAGCCCGAGGAAACCTATGTGGAGATCGCGGCAGCGAGCGCCGAGAGCTTCCTGAATGCGATCGGACCGAACAAGGCGCTCGAACGCGGCATCCGCGTGACGAGGCTCGCCGGCACGCCGGATTTCAGCCGCGCGCCATCACCGAAACCCTATGCCGGCAAGGCATCCCGTGACGAACGGCCGGGCGAGGCGTTCCGCGACGAACGGCCGAAGAAAAAGTTCGGCAAGGGTTCGGGCGGCGGTTATGCCGCAGCCGAGAATGGCGGCGGGGAACGGCGCGACGCCAAGCCCTGGAACAAAATGGCCGGCAAGCCCGGCTACGATGGCGCGAAATCCGACAAGCCAAGATATGACAAGCCGAAATTCGACGGCGGCAAGCATGAGGGCAAGGGCGGCGCTGGGTCGAAAGGCAAATTCTCGAAGAAGAAGCCCGGCTGATTGTGATCGCCACGTGATTTCTTGACCGGCAGGATCAGACGACGATGAAACGCTCCGGCATATGTCGCGTCGATCCGGCCGCCTTCGTCAAGGCCAATCTGCCGATCTCAGCAGTCCCCTCTATCCCCGAGATCCTGCTCCACACTGCTGGGCCTGCGAGCGGCCTCTGGCGGCTTGCCGTTCGCGGAGAAGCCAATCCGCCGCCTTACTGGGCCTATCCCTGGGCCGGCGGCGCCGTGCTTGCCCGTTATCTGCTCGACCGGCCGGAAATCGTTGCCGGCCGACGCGTCCTCGATCTCGGCGCCGGCTCCGGGCTAGTCGCGATCGCTGCAGCGAAGGCTGGAGCAGCAATGGTGACGGCGGTCGATGTCGATGCCAATGCGATTGCCGCGATCGGTCTCAACGCGACGATCAATGACGTCACGATCTCGGCACTTGCCGCCGATATCCTCGATGCGCCGCCGCCGGAAGCGACTGATCTCATTGTCGTCGGCGATCTTTTCTATGATCCCTCGCTTGCCCTGCGGGTGATGACTTTCTTGCGGCTTTGCCGGGCAAGCGGCATCGAGGTGCTGGTCGGCGATCCCGAGCGGGCCTATTTGCCCGATCGAGAACTCCGGCGAATCTCGACACAGGCGGTTGCGGACTTCGGCGCGGCCGCGAGCGGTAGCGCGGTGCAAGCGGGCGTTTTTTCGCTCTCCTGATCGGGAAGAGGCGAGACTATACGAGAAGATCCGGCCGCAATAGCAAGACCGGGCACGCTGCTCCGGCCGGCAGTTCCGGCGCATGCGGCGGGCGAATAATGAGACAGTCGGCTCGCGCAAACACCTTCATCATCGAGGAATCCTGCTTGCCGAACGGTTCGGCTAGCCAGTTACCGGCCGTGGATTTCGAAAGCCTCGCCCTGATATAGTCTTGCCGGTGATCATTGGCGCGCAGTGTGACGGCTGCTTCCACCGTCGTCTCACGTCGCACCGGCGGCAGGGAGGCGAGCTTGCGGATCAGCGGCTCGAGGAACAGCAGCGAACAGACGAGGCTTGAGACCGGATTGCCGGGCAGGCCGAGCACATGGGTTTCGCCGAAGCTTCCGACCATCAGCGGCTTGCCGGGGCGCATGGCGATGCGCCAGAAGTCGAGCTGCATGCCGGCGTCGATCAGCGTGACCTGCACCAGATCATGATCGCCGACCGACGCGCCGCCGAGCGTAACGATGACATCGGCCTTGGCATCCCGGGCCCTGTCGACCGCCGCGGTAATTTCTGCCTTATCGTCCGCCACGATGCCGAGATCGAGCACATCGGCGCCGGCTTTGCGGGCAAGGGCTGCGATACCGAAGGTATTGGAGGCGATGATCTGCGAAGGTCCGGGCTTGCTTCCGGGCGGCAGCAGTTCGTCGCCAGTTGCGAGGATGGCAATCAGCGGGCGCTTGAGAACCTCGACATCGGGCCGGTTCATGCCGGCCGCGACCGTCAGCCGGGAGAAGTCGAGCACGGTGCCGGCAGGCAGCACCGCTTCACCTTCGGCGAAATCCTGACCGCGGGGGCGCACATGCTGCCCCTGCCGCACCGGGAAGGTGGTTCTGATGCCGCCGTCGATCTTCTCCGCATCCTCCTGCAGCAGGACGCTGTCGGCGCCTGGCGGAACAGGCGCGCCGGTGAAGATACGCACGGCCTCTCCCTGGCCCACGCTTCCCCCGAAGCCGCGGCCGGCAGACGATGTGCCGATAACCTTCAACACGGCGCCCGGCTCCGGCGCGTCCTCCCGGCGCAGCGCGTAGCCATCCATGGCCGAGGCATTGAAGGGCGGCTGGGTCAGCCGCGCCGTCAAATCGGCGGCCAGCACACGGCCCTCAGCCTCGGCAAGCGGCAGCGTCTCCGACGCCGCGACAGGCTTGGCGCGGGAGAGCAGGCGGTCCAAGGCGTCGGCGACCGGCAGAAGGTTCATCTTGCCTCCGGATGACGGAAATCGCCTGATTTGCCGCCGGATTTTTCGAGCAGCCTGACGCCGCCGATTTCCATCGCCTTGTCGGCGGCCTTGGCCATGTCGTAGATCGTCAGGCAAGCGACCGAAACGGCGGTCAGCGCCTCCATCTCGACACCGGTCTTGCCAGTCAGTTTGGCGGTGGCGATGACGCGCAGTCCGGGCAGCGCGGAATCTTCCTCGATTTCGACCGTGACCTTGGTTAGCATCAGCGGATGGCAGAGCGGGATGAGATCGGCGGTGCGTTTTGCCGCCATGATGCCGGCCAGGCGCGCGGTGCCGATCACATCGCCTTTCTTGGCATTGCCCTGGCGGATGAGCGCGAGGGTTTCCGGCGCCATCTTCACATGGCCCTCGGCGGTGGCGATGCGCACCGTCTCGGCCTTATCGGAGACATCGACCATATGCGCCTCGCCGGAGGCATCGATATGGGTCAGGCCGGGCTTTGCGCCGCTCATATCATTCGGCCGCGATGGCGGCTTCGCCAAAGAGCAGCGCACGGGTGGCGGCCGCCACGTCGTCCTTGCGCATCAGGCTTTCGCCGACAAGGAAGGTATTGATGTCGACGGCCTGCAGGCGCTGGCAATCGGCATGGGTGAAGATGCCGCTTTCGCCGACGAGCAGCCGGTCTGCCGGCACCATAGAGGCAAGCGTCTCGCTGACCGTCAGGCTGACGTCGAAAGTGCGCAGATTGCGGTTGTTGATGCCGATAAGCGACGAGGATAGCTTCAGCGCCCGTTCCATTTCCGGCGCGTCGTGAACCTCGACCAGCACATCCATGCCGAGCGAGAAAGCTTCGTCCTGCAGACGCTCCGCATCGTCATCGCTCAGCGACGCCATGATCAGCAGAATGCAGTCGGCACCCCAGGCGCGCGCCTCGTGGACCTGATAGGTCTCGAACATGAAATCCTTGCGCAGCGCCGGCAGGGCGCAGGCAGCACGGGCCGCCGTCAGGAATTCCGGTGCACCCTGAAAGCTCGGCGTGTCGGTGAGCACGGACAGGCAGGCCGCGCCGCCGGCTTCATAGGCCTTTGCCAGCGCCGGCGGATCGAAGTCCGGGCGGATCAGCCCCTTGGATGGGCTTGCCTTTTTGATCTCCGCGATGAGACCGAACTGGCCGGCCTCACGCTTGGCAACAAGCGCCTTATGGAAACAGCGGGGCGCTGACTGATCGGCCTGCATCGCCTTTAAATCGGCAAGCGACACCGCAGCCTTGGCGGCGGCGATTTCCTCGCGCTTATAGAGTTCGATCTTCTTCAGGATATCGGTCATCGGCCAATCCTAATCGATATCGTTGGAAACGGCGATGAGTTTGTCGAGGGCGAGCGCCGTGGCGCCGCTATCCAGCGAATGCGCAGCAAGCGCCATGCCGTCGCGGATCGTCTCGGCCTTGCCGGCGATGACCAGCGAGGCTGCCGCGTTGGCAAGCGACACATCGCGATACGCATTCCGGGCGCCGCTCAGAACCTGCCGGAGCGCTGCAGCGTTGGCTACACCGTCGCCGCCCTTGATATCGGCGAGCACGCAGGGGCTGACGCCGAAATCGGCGGGCGACAGCTCGAAGCTGCGGATCTTGCCGTCTTCGAGCGCTGCGACCTTGGTGATGCCGGTCGTGGTGATTTCGTCGAGGCCATCGCCATGGACTACCCAGACGCATTCCGAGCCAAGATCGCGCATGACTTCGGCGAGCGGCACCAGCCACTGCGGCGAGAAGACGCCGAGCAACTGGCGACGGACGCCGGCCGGATTGGAGAGCGGCCCAAGCAGGTTGAAGATGGTGCGCGTGCCGAGTTCAACGCGGGAGGGGCCGACATGGCGCATGGCGGAATGATGCAGCTGGGCGAACATGAAGCCGACGCCGGCTTCCGCAATGCAGCGCGTGATGATCTCGGGACCGACATCGATATTGACGCCGAGTGCGGCCAGATTGTCCGCCGCGCCCGATTTCGAGCTCAGCGCCCGATTGCCGTGTTTGGCGACGGGCACACCGGCGCCGGCCACGATCAGCGCCGCCAGCGTCGAAATATTATAGGTGCCGCTGGCGTCGCCGCCGGTGCCGACGATGTCGATCGCATCGGCCGGCGCCTCGACGGTCAGCATTTTCGACCGCATCGTGGTGACGGCGCCGACGATCTCGTCGACGGTTTCGCCGCGCACGCGCAGCGCCATCAGGAAGCCACCGATCTGCGAGGGCGTTGCCTGGCCCGACATCAGGATGTCGAAGGCGGCACGGGCCTCGTCACGCGTCAGCGGCTCGCGGCTCGCGGCCTTGGCCAGGAACGGCTTCAGATCGGTCATAAAACCTCCTAGCGGACCGTCGCCTGTTCGGCGAGCGTCTGGTTGATCGAAGCCCCATACTGCGTCTGCAGGAGGTTGACCATCTGATCGAGAATATCATCGCCGGCGGCATTAGCCATGGCGGTGAGCTGGGCATCGCGGTTGTTCAGCACGTCGCTGGTCGGCTGGCTGTTGACCTCGGTGACCTTCATCAGGATCTGCGTCGAGGGATCGGCGCCGACCGCGCTCGCAACCGTATCGACCGGGCCGGAGAAGGCGGCCTTGACTGCGGCTCGTCCGAGAACCGGATCATCGGTGGAGCGGGTGATGCCGCTCTTGCTTTCGACGGCAATGCCGAGCGGCGCCGCGATATCGGCAAGGGCTACGCCCTTTTGCGCCTCGGCCTTCAATTCGTCGGCCTTCTTGGCGAGTTCGGCCTTCTGCTGCTCCGCCGTCCAGTCTTCGACGGCTTTCTCGCGCACCTCCGCGATCGGGCGGTCCCGGTCCGGTGTGATTTCGCGGACGTTGAACCAGACATAGCCGTCATTGCCGATCGGAAGCGGAGAGGCATCGACGCCGACCTCGGTCTTGAAGGCTTCGCCGAGCAGCTGCTGCTTGGCGGGAAGATCCTTGACCTCTTTGCCGTCCTTGTCGGCGCCGGTCGCATCGACGGCGTCGATGGTCACCGCCTTGAGCTTCAGCTGACCGGCGATATCTTCGAGCGTGGAGCCGCCGGCGCGCATATCCTCGATACGGTCATGAACATTGATCACTTCCTGAGAAGCGTTGGAGAGCGCCAGCTGCTTGCGGATGTCTTCCTTCAC
This sequence comes from Rhizobium sp. NLR22b, assembly GCF_019685295.1. Taxonomy (NCBI): domain Bacteria; kingdom Pseudomonadati; phylum Pseudomonadota; class Alphaproteobacteria; order Hyphomicrobiales; family Rhizobiaceae; genus Rhizobium; species Rhizobium sp. NLR22b. The sequence continues at coordinate 27,574 of NZ_JABDWM010000022.1, read as the reverse complement.
CTCGTCGAAATTCTTGACAGTTTCCGGCTTGATGTTGGTGATGCGCAGGATGACCGGGCCGAACGAGCCGTCGACGACCGGCGTCGTGCCGCCATCCTTCGACACCGCAAAGGCGGCATCGGCGACGGCCTGGTCGGGAACCTTGTCCTTGGTGAACTCGCCGAGCAGCACGTCGCTTGCCGTCTTGCCCTGGTCGGTGACCAGCTGGTCGAAGCTGGTGCCGCTCCTCAGCGCCGTTTCGGCGGCGGTGGCGAGATCCTTGCTGGTGAAGGTCAGCTGTTCGATCGTCCGGCTTTCCGGCGTGCGATAACTATCCTTGCCCTTCTCGAAAGCTTCGCGGATCTGGTCGTCGGTAACGGTCGCGGCATCGGCGATATCGGCCGGCTGCAGCTTGAGATAGGTGATCTTGCGATATTCCGGCGCGCGGTAGCGCTGCTTGACGCCTTCGAACCAGCTCGCCAGCACGTCATCGGCGGGGGCCTTGATCGGCTCGATATTTGCGTTGGTCAGCAGCAGATAGTCAACGCTGCGGCTTTCGTCGCCATAGAGCTTCAGTGCGTCGATCAGCGTCTTCGGCGCGGCAAAGCCGTTGGAAACGGCATCGACGATCTGGCTGCGGACGGCGACCTTGCTGCGCTCCTTGATGTAATCGTCCTGCCGGATGTTCGCATTGCGCAGGCGCGAAACGAACAGCTCGCGATCGAACTGGCCGTTGACGGCCTTGAAGGCCGGATCGTCGCCAATCAGCTGGGCGAGACGATCCTCGGACAATCCGAGGTTCATATCTTCGGCGAGCTGGTCGAGTGAGGCGCCGGCAACGAGCTGTGACAGCACCTGCTGCTCGATTCCGAAGGCGCGGGCCTGCTCGGGCGTAAGGCGCATGCCGAACTGCTGGCCGATGTTTGCCACCTGACGCTGATAGGCAAGCTGGAATTCGGTGACCCCCACCTTCTGATCGCCGACAGTCACGACCGTGGTGCTGCTGCCGCCTGATATCAGCTCGCGCGATATGCCCCAGATGCCGAAAGAGGCCACCAGGAGAAGCAGGAGCAACTTGGCAACCCAGGTCTGAGCAGCTCTTCTCAGAAGATGGAACATGGAAACGCAAACCTCGCAGCATTTATTGACCCGCGCACGGGCAGACATTCGACGTTCCTTAAAACAAAGCCGACAGGAAATGAAGGGTTGTCACGCGAAAAGCTGCGGATGGCCGCGAGGGCGACGCAAGGCGTTGATGGCGAACAAAAGATCGGCTCCCGGCGGAACCTTTCGGGCCGCCATTTCGTTGAAGCGGCATCCCATGAAACAGGAGCAGACCATGGCAGAAATGAAAACCGCTTCCGCCGAATCCACCGCTGCGCGCGTCAAGGCGGATATCGCAGCAGACGATCTGTCGGCGCAGGTCACGGCACTCCGTGAAGATCTCTCCAGATTGACGGACAGTGTGCGGGCGCTGGGGCAGGGGGCAAAGTCGGTGGTTACGGACGAAGCTTCGCTGATGACGGAACGGCTGCGCGACAAGGTTCGCGAAGAACCGATCATGGCGCTCGCGATAACGGCAGGCGTAGCCTATCTTTTCGGCCTGCTGAGCCGCCGCTGAACATGGAATTCGGGACAGAAAAGCCGGACGCAAGGCGCGCCCGGCTTTTAGTCATGTCTGCCAGTTGCGCCTCGACAATCAGCGGCGGATGGCACGGCCGATGAAGATCAGAATGCAGGCGCCGATGAAGCCGGTGATCAGGTAACCAAGCCATCCCGCCAACGGCTGGATGTGCAGCAGACCCAGGATCCAGTTGGCGACGATCGCGCCGACGATGCCGAGCAATATGTTCATGAGCACGCCCATATTGCTGCTCATGACCTTTTCTGCCAGCCATCCGGCGATGCCGCCGATGATGATGGCCGCAATCCAACCCACGCCTGCGTTTTCCATAGTGATCCCTCCTGGTGAAACGACTCGCAAGAATGCACGAAACGAAAGAAAGTTCCACTCCTGGAGGAACTTAAGCACTCAAGGATGCAGCACGGTGACGGGTGTTTCCAGCAGGTAAGCGACGAGTTGGAACATTAGCCCGCTTAGCGCAAGAATTGCGAAGCCGAAAGGCATGATCAGGCTTTTGCTAAACATTCTCTCCTCTCCTTTTTTAAATAAAGCATAAGCCGAAGTGCGTGTTACGCAAGGTTATTACTAACAATTGGTTAAGTGCGATATTTAAGTAAAATGATAGATTTCAGGGAACGGTCGCGAAATCCCGGAGGTATGAGGAGGAAATACACGGACGACTGGCATCCAAATCACTTTCCTTCCAACAATTCTACATTTCGGAGAGCTTTAACTCGAGTAATCCGTTTCTTGACGGAACAGGGAGCGGCCGGATGCACCAATTCGGCGCAGGTGCTGCGTTATGTCCGGCCGCCGGCGGATTGATTTTGGCTCGGAGTGCGTCATTTTTCCGGGGGTTCGTTCAATCAGGGAAAATCTCGATGCCAAAAGCTGCAATCGCCATCGCCTGCTGCCTCTGCCTGCTTACGCTCTCCGGCTGCGGCAATACCGCATACGGGCTGAAGAAGGATGGACAGGAGGCGAGCCACGCAATGGATAATGCGACCCATCGGGTGCTTTCGGCCGGCGCCAATAGGTAATGGCGGCTGCCGGCGACACGCGGCAAATCTTGCATGAAAAAAGCCCGCCTGGGGTGAGGCGGGCTTAGCACAACAGAGAGAATGGACGGACGAAAACCGTCCCGACTGATACAGCATTTCCTTAAAGGCGCCGCTGTACGTCATTCGACGTAACCGCGACCGAAAGGTTCCGGCAGCGGCGTCAGAATCGGGTCAGAAGTTGCCCCAATTCTGAGCGCGGGCACGGGCGCGAATAATCCGGTATTCGCGACCGCCATAGAGCGAACCGATGGTCAGCAGAAGCGTCAGAACGTCCCAGATGATATGCATGTTATCCTCTCAGGTTGGACGGCTCTGCCGTCGATCGGTGAAGGTACAATAGCAATCTTTCGAAACTGCTTATATGACAAGAAATCGGGATGAGCAGGCAAAGGAGCAGGGCGCTTGCGGCGTCTGATAAGACGCGCGGCGCTGCAGGAGCAGCAACGTGAACAAATCAGCCGGCGCCAGTCCATGACGATTTTCTCCGTTCGCCACATCACGTCCTATCGTTACCGCCGGGAGGTCGATTTCGGCGAGCATCGCCTGATGTTCCGGCCGCGCGACAGTTTCGACCAGCGGCTGATCGAGGCGTCGCTGACCACCTATCCGGAGCAAAGCCATGTGCGCTGGATCCACGATGTTTTCGGCAATTGCGTGGCGCTCGTCGATTTTTCGCGGCCGTCGGTGGAGCTTCGTTTCGAAACCTGGATCACACTCGATCATACGCCGCAGTTCGGCCCGGACATTCGGATCGACGAGGCGGCGCTGACCTATCCTTTCTCCTACGACAAGGACGAAATCGCCGATCTTGCGCCGGCGATGCAGCGCCATTATCCGGATTCGGGCGATGAGGTCGGCCGCTGGGCGCGCCAGTTCGTGCGCATGGGGCACCCGACAGAGACCGGGCACCTGCTGATGACGCTCTGTTATGCCATTCGCGAAAGCTTTGTCTATGCACGTCGCCAGGAACATGGAACGCAAACGCCGCTGCAGACCTTGCGGCTTCGCTCCGGCACCTGCCGGGATTTCGCGCTTCTGATGATGGAGGCGGCACGCTCGCTCGGCCTGGCGGCGCGGTTCGTCACCGGTTACGTCTACGTTCCCGACCGGGACGGCTCGACCGTGCTCGGCGGCGGCTCCACGCATGCCTGGTGCCAGGTCTATCTTCCCGGGGCCGGTTGGGCTGAGTTCGATCCGACCAACGGCATCGTCGGCAACCGCGATCTCATTCGTGTGGCCGTTGCCCGCGACCCGCGCCAGGCAATTCCTTTGAGCGGCAGCTATGACGGGGAGGGGACGGATTTCGAGGGCATGACGGTGCAGGTCAACGTGACCACGCGGCAGTCATGGATTACCGAGGGGTAATGATGCATTGCCCCGGGGAATTGCATCGCGGGAACCGGGTTGGTGCGATCGACGTTCCATTCTCACCTCCGCCCATGCCGGGAGGGACGAGGAAGCCACAATGAAGATACGCGCCGGGTTTCATCTGGGCTATGAATGCATACAGCCGACGCCGATGCTGCTGGTCCTCAACATTCATCCCTCCCGTCGCGCCGATCTTCTGAGCGAGCAGGTCCTGACATTCGACCGGCCGATCGAAGCGTGGGAATATACCGATGGCTTCGGCAATGCCTGCAGCCGGATCGTCGCTCCGCCGGGACTGACGACGATTTCCACCGAGTTCGAGATCTATGACACCGGGCAGGCCGACATCGTTCCCGTCCAGGCGGTGCAGCACGCGATCAAGGATCTGCCCGACGAAGTGCTCGTCTTCCTGCTCGGCAGCCGTTACTGCGACACAGACAGGCTTTCGGATTTCGCCTGGGCGACCTTCTCATCAACGCCGCTCGGCTGGGCGCGCGTGCAGGCGATCTGCGATTTCGTGCATGACCACATCACCTTCGATTATCAGAAGGCCGACGTTCTCAGAACCGCGCATGGCGGCTTTACCGACAAGAGCGGCGTCTGCCGCGACTTCGCCCATCTCGCCATTGCACTCTGTCGATGCATGAATATTCCTGCCAGATATTGCACCGGTTATCTCGGTGATATCGGCGTTCCCGCCGATCCAAATCCAATGGATTTCAGCGCCTGGTTCGAGGTCTTTCTCGGCGGGCACTGGCATACGGTCGATGCCCGCCACAACACCCCGCGTATCGGCAGAATTCTGATGGCGACAGGCCGAGATGCCACCGACGTCGCGATGTCGACGGCTTTCGGCCCGGCGACGCTTTCCCGCTTCGAGGTGATCACCGAGGAAGTGCCGTAAGTTGCGGCCACGGAGCCATAGGCTACCGCAGGTAGATCCTACGCCTTCTTCAGGAACTCCGTTTTCAGCACGAGGCCTTTGACCTGCTTGGTGTTGCACTCGATCTCGCCGGGATTGTCGGTCAGGCGAATGCCTTTGACCAAGGTCCCACGCTTCAGCGTCTCCGAGGTGCCCTTGACCTTGAGGTCTTTGATCAACGTCACGGAATCGCCGTCGTGAAGCTGGGTTCCGTTGCTGTCCTTTACAATAATGTCTTCGGCCATGATATCCTCGCTTGGTGATGCGGGAGGGGAAATCACGACGACAGGGGAGAGTCAATCACCAGTCCCGTCCCGTCCGATCTCGTTCTCCTGCCTCCGCGGCTGAACAGACCTCACGAACACAGCTGCGCAGCCAGCGATGCGCGGGATCGGCATCCATCCTCGGGTGCCAAAGCAACGAAACCGTGAGCTCCGGCGTCGGAACGGGAAGGGGGAAACTGTGCATTCCCGCCCGCAAGGCCGCCGTGTGGCGTTCAGGAACGCTGGCGACCAGGTCCGAGGCGCGGGCGAGCGCCAGTGCCGTGGAAAAGCCGCCGACGACGGTGGCGACCTGCCGTTCCAGCCCGAGCGCATTCAGAGCGTCGTCGATCGCTCCTTTGTCGAACCCGCGCCGCGAGACCGCAATATGGCCGCCGGCCGCGTAACGGGAGGGCGTGATCTCATCGCGGCAAAGCGGGTGGCCGGTGCGCACGACGCCGATGAAGCGGTCGCGGAACAAGGCCTGCGCCCGCACCTCCGGTCCCATCGTCTCGCCGACGACACCGGTTTCCAGATCGACGCTTCCGTCACGCAACGGCGCGCTGTCCTTGTCCGGTTTCTGCATGAAGCGCAGCCGCACGCCAGGGGCTTGCTTGCCGAGGCGAGCGATGAGATCGGGGCCGAAGCTTTCGGCAAAACCTTCGCTGGCGCGCAGCGTGAATGTCCGGACGAGCCGACCGAGATCAAGCGCTTCGGCAGGACGCAGAACCGCCCGAGCATCCTCGACGATGCGGCCGACCCGCTCGCGCAGCTCGAGCGCCCGGGGTGTCGGAACCAGGCCGCGGCCGGCACGCACCAGCAGCGGATCGCCCGTGGCCTCGCGCAATCGCGCCAGCGCCCGGCTCATGGCCGATGGGCTGAGCCGCAGCCTCGCGGCCGCACGGGCGACGCTGCCTTCGGCGAGCAAGACATCAAGGGTGACAAGCAGGTTGAGGTCAGGAGTCAACATGCATGCGGTATAACATGATTTCAGAGTGATATGGCGCCAGCCGCATGAATGAAGTGCAAATGCTGCGCATTCCGCCATGCCAGTTGCGGGACTAGGGTTCGATGGCTCCCTTTCAAGGAGCTTGAACATGGAGGTCCTGTTGAAACCGATCATTGCAGAACAGGGGGAGGCAGTCGCCGAACGCCCCTATTCCGTCCGCTGGGGACTCGCCAGCCTTTGCCTTTCGATGCTGCTGCCATCGCTCGGCACCAGCATCGCCAATATTGGTCTGCCGGCCCTGGCGCAAGCTTTCGGCGGCTCCTTCCAGGAGGTGCAGTGGATCGTGCTGGCCTATCTTCTTGCCATCACCACCCTCATCGTCAGCGTCGGGCGGCTTGGCGACATGACCGGCCGCAGACGGCTTCTGCTCATCGGCATCCTGCTCTTTACGCTGGCCTCCGTCATCTGCGGGGTTGCGCCGGCGCTCTGGCTGATGATCGCCGGGCGGGCGCTGCAGGGTCTCGGCGCAGCGATCATGATGGCCCTCACCATGGCTTTTGTCGGCGAAACGGTGCCGAAGGCGAGGACCGGCAGCGCCATGGGGCTGCTCGCAACCATGTCGGCGATCGGCACTGCTCTCGGCCCGTCGCTGGGCGGCGCTCTGATTGCCGGGTTCGGCTGGCCCGCGATCTTTCTCGTCAACGTGCCGCTCGGCATCGTTGCCTTCACCCTCGCCTATTGTTTTCTGCCTGCCGACGTCAACATGGGGAAGATGAAGCGCGCCGGTTTCGACATGGCAGGCACCTTGCTGCTTGCCCTGGCGCTCTTCGCCTATGCGCTGGCGATGACGACCGGGCGGGGCAGCTTTGGAATGCTGAATCTCTCCCTGCTGGCGGCGGCTTTTTTCGGGGCCGGTCTCTTCGTCTTCGCCGAGAGGAAAGCCTCATCACCACTGATCCGGCCGGCGGTGTTTCGCAATGCAGCGCTGAGCGCAAGCCTGGTCATGAACGCGCTCATCTCGACGGTGATGATGGCGACGCTGGTGGTCGGCCCGTTTTATCTCTCCCGTGCGCTCGGGCTCAGCGAGGCCGCCGTTGGCGCCGTCATGTCGATTGGCCCCGTCATCTCCATCCTTGCTGGAGTCCCGGCCGGTCGCCTGGTCGATCGTCTGGACGCGCCGTTCGTGATCGCGGCAGGCCTCATCGCGATGGCCGCTGGCGCCATCGCACTCGCCATGCTTCCGGAATGATCGGCTACATCGCCGCCATCGCCATCCTGACGCCCGGCTATCAGCTGTTCCAAGCGGCCAACAACACCGCCGTCATGGCGGATGTCGGCCCTGACCAGCGCGGCGTCATCTCGGGCGCGCTCAGCCTGTCGCGCAATCTCGGGCTGATTACCGGCGCTTCCGTCATGGGTGCGGTATTCGCCCGAGCATCGGGAACATCGGATGTCGCCGTGGCAGGCCCCGAGGCCATTCACTCAGGGATGCAGATCACCTTTGCCGTCGCAGCCATGGCGATCGCCGCAGCACTCGCCATCGCCACCGTGACTTACCGCCGCGGCGGCTGACGCAGAGCGCCGTCGAGACTGAGACCAAGGTCCGATCCGACCCGGACTTCATGCCGATACCAAACCCTCGATCGCTGCAATAGGTTTTCGTGGCGGGACGAATCTGCGGAGTTTAGCGGTGACCAAAATCTTCGTTGTGGGGTTGATACTGACGCCGGTTATTTTCTGGGGTTCCATCGGCGCGCTGATATATTCGATGTTGTCGTGAGCGGATGTTTTCTGACCGAGCTTGCCGATCAATTCGGGAGCTGTGCTCTTGTTCATCGGCTCGGAACAAGCCCGTCAAGCAGGAAGTCCAGGCCTTTCCTGAAAACGCCGTCCCAGTCATTGTCCATCAGCAGACGAGCACGCTCGATCGTCGGATATTCTTCGCTGAAATGAGCAAGACGCTGCTGCCCGGCGAGCATGTCTTCGTCCGAAAGGTCGAAGTTCGCACGAGTGATGGTCGCGCCCATAACATAATTCCAGAGCGACCATATCGCACCGTTCAAATCCGCCTCCTCGACACCGGCTCCGGATAAGACCCTGCCCAGCAGTTCCAGGCGACCGAGGATGTTCGGGCCGAGCGCCCGGCGCGGCAACAGCGACGCCGACCAGGGATGGTGCAGCATGCTGGCGCGCCAGTCTTCAAGCATGTGAAAGACCGCCTGACGCCAGTCCGGCGATTCGATCGTTTGCGATGGTCCACGATATTCGAGCACCGAGTCGAGCGCGAGATCAAAAACCTCCTCTTTGTTGGCGACGTGCCAATAAAGGCTCATCGCGCCCGAGCCGAGGCGATCGGCCAGCCGACGCATTTTCAATCCGTCGACACCTTCGGCGTCCAGCAGTTCAACCGCGCTCGCTACGATCCGGTCGAGCGAAAGAGGCGGTTCCTGTGCGGAGGGGACCGGGGCAGCTTTCCGGTGAGGCCGTTTATCCTGAGTGCCGTCGCGTTTGGCTGCCATGTGTCTTTCCTAAAAAGATCGGGTCATCGATTTAAGCCGGCGCAGCGACGGATGTCGATCCTCTCCAGTTGACTCGTACAATGTACGATGCGATGGAATCGTACGCTGTACGAGTCGCTCGGTTGCGGAAGAGTTAAAGGCGCAATCCAGCAGGCGGCGAGGGTCGTTCCTCGCAGTCCTCACGCCGGAAAGGACATCATGTCACATGCAATCAAACATCTGCTTATCGGAGGGCTGATCATCATGACCACAGGAATTCCCAACGCGACGACGGCGAATGAGGGTGACCTCAAGCTGACCATCGTCAATCCAAAAAACCTCCACGATCCGACGCCGAATGGCTATAGCACGGCGGTGATCGTCCCCCGCGGCGCCCGGTTGGCCTACATCTCCGGACAGGGTGGCCAGGACAGCACGGGAGCCTTGTCGCCGGACTTCGCCGTTCAGGTGAAGCAGGCCTACGCAAATTTGCGCAGTGCGCTTGATGGGCTCGGGGCAAGGCCGGATCAGGTCGCCAAACTGACGATCTTCGTGGTCGATCACGATCTGTCCAAGCTCGAGGTGCTGACGAGGAACGTCAAAGACATGTTTGGCGACGCACTCCCGGCCCAGACCCTTGTCCCCGTTCCCAAACTTGCAATCGATCCGATGCTGTTCGAAGTCGAAGCCGTCGTCATGCTTGAATAGTGGCTGCGACTGATCCGGCCGGCTGGTCTGATGGAGAAAATTGCAGGTGGCGGAAGAGGTGGGATTCGAACCCACGGTACGGTTTCCCGCACGCCGGTTTTCAAGACCGGTTCCTTAAACCACTCGGACACTCTTCCAAGTATTTGGGAAGCCTGAAGAAAGCCAGTTTCGGTCTTTCCGGTGGATCGGTGGTTTCTGCCGATTTGCTGCCCATTCACTCACAGGCCGGCTTTTTAGCAGCTTTGATGGCAGCGTCAACTTGTTCTGCAGCGAAGCGGCTTTGACAGCCGCTTCTCTGCCGCCGTCAGACCAGGACGGTGAAGTTGTCAAATGCGAGTTGCGGAAAGCCCGTCGGCTCGACGTCGGGTTGAATATCGAATCGGACAAAATCGACCGCTCCCAAGGCTGCCAGAGAGATATGCTGGCCATCGGCGATGGTGTCACCATAGACCGTCAGCGACATCTCACTCACCTTGTTGCCACCGACATAACCCTCGAAGGTTACGAGGGCGTCGACACCTTCATAGGCGGGGTCGAAATTGGTTGCGACATCGACGCCCTCTATCGTGAAGAGCTTGCCGTCAACGCGTTCGAAAAACGGATTGTAGGGATTGGTGACGACGTACTCGTTGCCGCCGGATTCGGCGACCGTCCAAAGGTTGCCATCGAGTTTGTCGCCAAATTTGAATCCTGCATAACCGGAGGCGACGTCAGGCAGCCCGGGATATTCCGTGGGAGCATTCTCGAAATCGATGGAATACTGTCCTTGCGGAGGAGTGTGGACTCCGATGTTGAGGCTGCCGACATCCGTGCCGCCTTTTCCATCGGAGATCTTGAATGAAAAATTCTCGCCGAAGATCCCGCCGGGCTCAAGCGCGCTCGGATCATTGACCGTGTAACTATAGCTGCCGTTGCTCCAGATCGTCAGCGTTCCGTGCTCACCCGCGATGGTAAGATATCCCGGCTCGCCCGCCTTGTTAGGAATTCTCATTCCGTTGACGAACTGAACCTGAAGCAGATCGCCGTCGGAATCCGAGGCGTTGTCGAGAAGGTTTCCTTCGATGGCCTCCGCTGGTGCGTAGTCGTGGACCGACACGTCAGGCACTATTGGTTTGTGATTTGCCATGGCTCGTCTCCTAAAGATGAGCGTGGAAAGGACGTCAGGCTGCGACCCGAACGCTGCAAATAAACTTTCTACTCCCCTTTGAGTCAAGCAACAAACTACACGCCCTAAGGGAGTGATGGCCGATGCCGTTGCTGTGAAGGACACCTAAACAAGAGAGCAAAAGCCAATCTACTGCCTTGGGATGAAGGCTGCAGTTGCAGCCGGCGTCCGGAGAACAGCTGCTGCTGTCGTCGGTGTCTCGATCCGGTACTTCCCGACCTCTAGAATCCCTCCAACATTTACCATGTGCCCCGCATCGGCACGCCGATTTCGGCTCTCATTGCAATAGCGAGAGGGCAGGGCAGCAGGCCTTGTGTTTGCAATTCATTAACCATAATTATTGGAATTGTCGCTATCGCTGCGAAATCGTTCGTATATTTGCCATGAACTCACCAAGATTAAAGTCTCGTTAGGTGGGCGGGGATAAGGCGTTGTTGACCCAGGATGGGGCAGAGTTCCTTAACCATAACGATCTTTGAGCGGCGTGGGGCACATGAAACTGGAATACGGGGCGTCTTTCGCAACGACAGCACGGTGGCTGGCGATATCGGCGATGTGTGCGACGGTTGCGGCGTGCGGCACGACACAGGCCGTGCCGAAGAAAAGAGCCCACGGCAAGGAATATTTCTCTGAATCCGAATATGGCGTGAAAGCCAGCCCCCGCGTCGCCACCGGCAACAATATCCCGAAGGGCGGCGGCCGCTACATGGTCGGCAACCCCTATGAGGTGAAGGGCAAGTGGTACTATCCGAAGGAAGACTTTGCCTATAACAAGGTCGGCGTCGCCTCCTGGTACGGCTCAGCCTTTCACGGACGCCTGACGGCGAATGGTGAAGTCTACGACCAGATGCATCTTTCTGCCGCGCATCCGACGTTCCCGCTGCCGAGCTACGCCCGCGTCACCAATCTCGAGAACGGCTCCTCCATCGTCGTCCGCGTCAACGATCGCGGCCCCTATCACGAGGGCCGCATCATCGACCTTTCCAACAAGACGGCCGACATGCTGGATCTGCAGCACAGCGGCACCGGCAAGGTGCGCGTGCAATATGTCGGCCGCGCCCGCATGGACGGCCATGACATGCCCTATCTGATGGCCTCCTACGTGCCGAAGGGCAGCCGCATCCCCGGCGTCAATCCGGAAGGGCAGATCGCATCCGGCGTGATGGTCGCCTCCAACAGCCGCAAGATCACCCGCGATCAGCTGCAGAACGCGGAAGACTACGAGACGCCGGCGAATGTGCCGGTGCCGTTGTCGGCGACCTCCTATGCGGGTTCGACGCCGAGCGCACGCTACAATGCGGCGCCCGGCCTTGCGCCGGCAGCCCATGTTCTGGTGGCGCCTTCAGCTGCTTCCTCCAATGCCACGCCAGGCGTCGATCGGATGGTCGTGCTGCCGGAGATCGGTCCGATGCCCTATGAGCGGCCCTATGGCGGTTCGCAACACTCCCTAGCGCTCGGCTACCAGAACGAGGCGGTAAAGACGGTGACGGTCGATCTCGCCTTCGACGCGGTGATGGTGCGCAATGACGGGCTGACGCAGGCCTCGATCCTTGCCTCGGCCAAGCGCCAGCAGGCAAAATCGGCAGCGCATTGAGCATGGCGATTGCGTCGAATTTCGCCGCGCTCTAACCTTCTCAAAACGCCATTGACCGATGGGAGTTGCGATGCTGAGGCCCGTGCTTCGCCTGCTTGCATGCCTGATGCCGCTCGCCGCCGGCGCACACGCCGCCGACGGGGGCGCTGCCGGTTTCGCCACCAAGGCAGCGCAGGCCTATATGATCGAGGCCTCCACCGGCACGGTGCTTCTCGCCAAGAATGAGGATCAGAGCTTTTCGCCGGCTTCGCTCGCCAAGCTGATGACGATGGATCTGGTCTTCGATGCCGTGACCAAGGGCCAGATCACGCTCGATACCGAATATCCCGTTTCCGAATATGCCTGGCGCACCGGCGGCGCGCCGTCGCGGACAGCAACGATGTTTGCCGCTCTCAAATCACGCGTGCGCGTCGAGGATCTGATCAAGGGTGTCGCGATCCAGGGCGCCAATGACAGCTGCATCATCCTCGCCGAGGGGATGGCCGGAAGCGAGCAGCAATTCGCGCAGTCGATGATCCGCCGCGCCCGCGAGCTCGGCATGGAGAAAGCGGTGTTCGGCAATTCCACCGGCCTTCCGGACGGCAAGAGCAAAGTGACGGCGCGTGAGATGGTGACGCTTGCCGCCGCTCTCCAGCAGTCCTATCCCAATCTCTATCCTTACTTTGCGCAGCTGGATTTCGAATGGAACAAGATCTTCCAGCGCAACCGCAATCCGCTGCTCGGGCTCGATCTCGGCGCCGACGGGCTTGCGACCGGCTTTGCCGAGGGAGAAGGTTATTCGATCGTCGCATCGGTCCAGCGCGACGGCCGGCGGCTATTTCTGGCGCTTGCCGGCATCGCTTCCGACAAGGAACGGACGGAGGAGGCCAAACGCGTGCTCGAATGGGGGCTGACGGCCTTCGAGAGCCGTCAGATCTTCACCGAGCATGAAGTGATTGGCGCGGCCAGCGTCTATGGCGGCTCGGCGCCCACCGTCGATCTCGTCGCCAAAGTGCCGGTCAGTGTCTATATTCCGATCAGCAACCCCGACCGGCTTTCGGCGCGCGTCGTCTATCGCTGGCCGCTGACGGCGCCCGTAAAGCCGGATTATCAGGCCGGCACGCTCAGGATTTTCGCCGGTAGCCGGCTGCTCAGGGAGGTGCCGCTCTATACCGCGCAGGCGGTCGGGGAGGGCTCGCTCAGCAGCCGGGCGGTCGACGCCATGCTGGAACTCGGCGAATCGCTGTTCTTCTCCTGGCTCTGGGACAAGTCCGCTGGCGGCTGAACGTGTTATGCCCATCGCGAGCCCAAGATCAGGCTCTTGCGGATAGCGCTTCCTTTCCCGCATACCGTTGCCGCACAGTCATGTTCCAGACTTGAATGCCTGACCTTCTGATACAATTTGCCGGGGAAGGTGATTGTGTCGCCGCCGCGAAAGGTTTTCCTTCCCGATGTCTTCGGATAGATAGAAGAGGCGGGGCGCCCGTGCGTGCGGCGTCCGGAATGCGGGAAGTTGTCATTGTCATCCGGTACGGGACTGTTCGTTACGTTTGAGGGCGGGGAAGGCGCGGGGAAATCGACGCAGATCCGCCGCCTCGCCGAGGCGTTGAAAGGCGAAGGGCATGAAGTGCTGGTGACACGGGAACCGGGCGGATCGCCGGGCGCGGAGGCCGTCCGCCACGTGCTTCTGTCGGGCGCTGCCGAGGCCTTCGGCACCCGGATGGAGGCCATCCTCTTTGCGGCAGCCCGCAACGATCATGTCGAAGAGGTGATCCGGCCGGCCCTGACATCAGGCAAGATCGTGCTCTGCGACCGCTTCATGGATTCCTCGCGTGTCTACCAGGGCATCACCGGCAATCTCGAGCCCGATTTCATCGAGACGCTGCAGCGGATCGCCATCAACGGCGTCATGCCGGATTGCACCTTGATACTGGATATTCCCGCGAAGATCGGCCTGGAGCGGGCGCAGAAACGCAGCGCTTCGGAAGGTCCCGATCGCTTCGAAAAGGAGCGGCTCGAAACGCACGAAAAACGACGCGAAGCCTTTCTCGATATCGCCGCCCACGAGCCGGAGCGCTGCCACGTGGTCGACGCCATGCAGACGGAAGAGGCGATCGCCGCCGAAATCCTGGCGATCGTCAAGCGGCTGATGTCGCCCCCAGACCGCGCTCGGATGCCGGAAGCAGCCCATTATGAGTGAAGATCGGCCGGGACTGCTGGACGGCGCCATCTGGCCCGCCGAAAATACCAGGCTGTTTGGCCATGAGGAGGCGGAATCCTTCCTTGCCCAGTCCTACCGATCCGGCAAGGGCCATCACGCCATCCTGATCGAAGGGCCGGAGGGCATCGGTAAGGCGACGCTCGCCTTCCGCTTCGCCAACCACGTGCTCTCGCATCCCGATCCCGACGCGGCGCCGGAGAAGATCGCCGATCCGGATCCCGCCTCGGCGGTCAGCCGGCAGATCGCCTCCGGCGCCTCGCACAACCTCCTGCATCTCGCCCGGCCGGTGGACGAAAAGACGGGCAGGGTGAAATCGGCGATCACCGTCGACGAGGTGCGCCGCGCCGGCAAGTTCTTTTCGCAGACCTCAGGCACCGGCAACTGGCGAATCGTCATCATCGACCCGGCTGACGACATGAACCGCAATGCGGCCAATGCCATTCTGAAGATCCTCGAGGAGCCGCCGAAGCGGGCGCTGTTTCTGGTGCTTTCGCACGCACCCGGGCGGTTGTTGCCGACGATCCGCTCGCGCTGCCTGCCGCTGAAACTAGCGCCGCTTGCCGACGAAGGACTCGTTGCCGCCCTTGCCCATCTCGGCATAGCAGGCGAGGGCAGTGTGCTTTCGGCGGCCAAGGGCAGCGTCGGCGAAGCCTTGAAGCTCTTGAACTATGGCGGCAGCGAAATCATCGCCGGTTATGACGAGGTGCTTTCCGCCGAGGGGCCAGCCGCCCGCAAGGCGATGCACCGGCTGGCCGAGGCGCTCTCGGGCAAGGAAAGCGATACGATTTTCGATTTCTTCGTCAGCCACGTCGGCGACGACATCATGAGCCGCGCTCGCGCGGCGGCAGGCGAGGGACAGATCGCCACGGCCGAACGGCTGGCACGGCTCTACTCGGAGGTTACCGAGCGACTTACCGTCTCCGATGCCTATAATCTCGACCGCAAGCAGACGATCATCAGTATCCTCGCCGATATCAAGCAGCCAAGATTCTAGCGGATCAGCCGGCCAGCAGCTTCCACGCGACGAGCGCAAGGGTGACGGCTAGGACAATGCGAATGATGCGTTCGTGCAGCCTCGGCGCCAGAAGGCTTCCCAGAATGATGCCGGGAATCGAGCCGACGAGCAGGGCAAGGAGCATCGCCCAGTCGATCTCACCAATCAGCCAATAGCCGGTGCCGCCGATCAGGGTCAGGGGTACGGCGTGGACGATATCGGAGCCAACGATCTCGCGCACATCAAGCCTCGGATAGAGCACGAGCAGGATCGTCACACCGAGCGCACCGGCGCCAACCGAAGTCAAGGTGACAAGCACGCCGAGACAGAATCCGAGAATGACGGTGAGGGCAAGAATGGTCGTCGGCCGCGGCGGGTTGCGTCCGCCGATGGCGCGGCGCGCCAATTGAAGGATCGGGCCGCGAAAGATCAGCATGATCGCAGTCATGACGAGAAGCCAACCGAGGGCTGATGTAATGGTGTTGGTCACGCCGATGCTCTTGCGATCGACACCTGCCAGCAGCCAGAGCATCAGCAAGGCGGCCGGGACGCTGCCGGCGGCGAGACTGCCGACGATCTTCCAGTTGACGCGCCCATGCATGCCGTGAACGGCGGTGCCCGCCGTCTTGGTGATCGCCGCATAGAGAAGATCGGTGCCGACGGCAGTTGCCGGATGGACGCCGAAGAGCAGCACCAGCAGGGGTGTCATCAACGAGCCGCCGCCAACGCCGGTAATGCCGACGAGGGCGCCTACAAACAGTCCCGAAATTGAATAGAGAGGCTCGAATGTCAAGCAAGCGCCTCCGACGGCGCCTGGCCACGGGGATTGTGGTAGGTGAAAACTGGCACTTCGTTCGGTCCCGCCTCTCTTTGTGACGACCGGTAAATTGCGTGCGGGACGGAGTCAAGCTCACGACCACGTGTCCTGGAAATCATGGACGGCAGCGAAACTTGATGTTTCGCTTGACGGTGACATGCGCTAAGAGCGGCTGACCATTGATAGAATAAGCCGGACCTTGGCCGCCATGACAGACAAAAAACCCTTCTACATCACCACCGCGATTTCCTATCCGAACGGCAAGCCGCATATCGGCCACGCCTATGAACTGATCGCGACCGATGCAATGGCGCGCTACCAGCGCCTGGACGGCAGGGATGTCTTCTTTCTGACGGGCACCGACGAACACGGCCAGAAGATGCAGCAGACGGCGCGCGCCGAGGGAATCTCCGCGCAGGCGCTCGCCGACCGCAACTCCGGCGAATTCGAGGCAATGGCGAAGCTGCTCAACGCCTCCAACGATGACTTCATCCGCACCACGCAGGAGCGTCATCACGAGACGTCGCGGAATATCTGGAAGCTGATGGCCGACAATGGCGACATCTACAAGGACAGCTATGCCGGCTGGTATTCGGTGCGCGACGAGGCCTATTACCAGGAAAGCGAGACGGATCTGCGCGCCGACGGCGTGCGTTACGGCCCGCAAGGCACGCCCGTCGAATGGGTGGAAGAGGCAAGCTATTTCTTTAAGCTCTCCGAATACCAAGACAGGCTGCTTGCCCACTACGAGGCCAATCCCGATTTCATCGGTCCGGCCGAACGCCGCAACGAGGTGATCTCCTTCGTCAAGTCGGGCCTCAAGGACCTGTCGGTCTCGCGCACGACCTTCGATTGGGGCATCAAGGTGCCGAACGACCCTGCGCATGTCATGTATGTCTGGGTGGACGCGCTGACCAACTACATCACGGCGACGGGCTATATCGAGGACAAGAATGGTCCGAGGGCGAAGTACTGGCCGGCCGATGTGCACATCATCGGCAAGGACATCATCCGCTTCCACGCGGTCTATTGGCCGGCCTTCCTGATGTCGGCGAAGCTGCCGCTGCCGAAACGCGTTTTCGCCCACGGCTTTCTGCTCAACAAGGGCGAGAAGATGTCGAAGTCGCTCGGCAACGTCGTCGATCCGGTCAATCTGGTGAACCATTTCGGGCTCGATCAGGTGCGCTACTTCTTCCTGCGCGAAGTCTCCTTCGGTCAGGACGGCAGCTATAGCGAAGAGGCGATCGGCACGCGCATCAATTCCGATCTCGCCAACGGCATCGGCAACCTCGCCAGCCGGTCGCTGTCGATGATCGTCAAGAATTGCGACGGCAAGATCCCGGAATGCGGGGCGCTGACCGACGAGGACAAGGCGATGCTGGCCCAGGCCGACGCGCTGCATGCATCGACGCGCGAGGACATGAGCAAGCAGCTCATCCATCGCGCGCTCGCCTCGATCATTGCAGTCGTTTCGGAGGCCGACCGCTATTTCGCCGGCCAGGCGCCCTGGGCGCTGAAGAAGACGGATCCGGCGCGGATGGGCACGGTGCTCTACGTCACGGCCGAGGTGGTGCGCCAGATCGCCATCCTGCTGCAGCCCTTCATGCCGGAATCGTCGGGCAAGCTGCTCAATCTCGTCGCCGCGCCTGCCGACAAGCGCGATTTCGCCGCGCTTGGCGAGGCTGGCCGTCTTGTTGCCGGGACGGCCCTCGAAGCGCCGACGCCGGTCTTCCCGCGCTATGTGGCTCCGGAGGCCTGAGGCCGTGCTGATCGATACCCATTGCCATCTCGATTTTGCCGACTTCGAAGCGGAGCGGGACGAAATTGTCACGCGCGCCCACCAAGCTGGCGTCAAGCAGATGGTGACTATTTCGACGCGCGTGCGCAAGCTCGACGGGCTGCTCGCCATCACCGAGAAATATCCGTCGGTATTCTGCTCCGTCGGCACGCATCCGAACAATGCCGGCGACGAGCTGGACATCCAGACCGAAGACCTGGTGCGCCTGGCGAAGGCGCATGAGAAAGTGGTGGCGATCGGCGAGGCGGGCCTCGATTATTTCTACGACACGCAGACACCTGAAGACCAGCAGACCGGCTTTCGCCGCCATATTGCCGCCGCTCGGGAAACCCAGCTTCCGCTGGTCATCCACAGCCGCAGCGCCGATGCCGACATGGCTGACATCCTGACCGAGGAAACGGGGAAGGGGGGCTTTCCCTTCATCCTGCATTGCTTCTCGGCAGGACCGGATCTGGCGCGCACTGGTGTCGAACTCGGCGGCTACATCTCTTTCTCCGGCATTCTGACCTTCCCGAAGTCGGAAGAGCTGCGTGAGATCGCCAAGACGATCCCGCATGAGCGGCTGCTGGTGGAAACGGACGCGCCCTATCTCGCGCCGAAGCGCTGGCGCGGCAAGCGCAACGAGCCGTCCTATGTCGTCAACACGGCCGAAGTGCTCGCCGAGACGATCGGCCTTTCCTATGCGGACACCGCACGGATCACGACGGAGAACGCTTTGCGCCTGTTCTCGAAAATGCCAAGGATTTAGCAGGTGCTCTATCGGCGGCGCTTCACCATTCTCGGCTGTTCGTCGTCACCGGGCGTGCCGCGTATCACTGGCGACTGGGGCGCCTGCAATCCCGACAACCCTAGGAATCGGCGCACACGCGCCTCGTTCATGGTGCAGCAATTCGCTCCTGATGGCGGTGTGACGACCGTCGTCATCGACACCGGGCCGGATTTTCGCGAGCAGATGATCAGGGCGGGAGCCGACCATGTCGATGCCGTGCTCTACAGCCATCCGCATGCCGATCATATCCATGGCATAGATGATCTGCGCGGCTATTTTCACAATACGCGCCGGCGAGTGCCGATCTACGCCGACCAATTTACGATGGACAGGCTGCGTGAAGCCTTCGGTTATTGCCTGGAGACGCCGCCGGGCAGCAACTATCCGCCGATCGTGCTGCCTGTCGTCATCGAAAATCTCAACGAACCCGTCGAAATCCGCGGCCCCGGCGGCAAGATCGATTTTTTTCCGCATATCCAGCAGCATGGCGATATCAATTCGCTCGGCTTCCGCATCGGCGATGTAGCCTATTGCAGCGATATCAGCGATTTCCCGCCCCAGACCGTCGAGAAACTGCAAAATCTCGATGTGCTGATCATCGACGCCCTGCAGTACACCTATCATCCAAGCCATCTGTCGCTGGAACAGTCGCTCGACTGGATCGGCCGGCTGAAGCCGAAACGGGCGATTCTCACCCATATGCATACGCCGCTGGATTATGACGCGGTGATGGCGCAGACGCCGGACCACGTGGTGCCGGCGTTTGATCAGATGAGCTTCGAGACGGAGTTTTTCGCTTAACCCAGCGCTGCAGCGTGCTTACACGCGCGCGGCAGGATCGGGGACTGAGCCCCGACCCTGGCACAGGTCACTGCATATAGGGAAGGACCTCGACGGCGCCGCGGTAGATCATGTCGAGCGAGACGTAGAGGATGATCAGCAGACCAATATAAGCGATCCAGCGATGGCGGCCGAGCAGCCGGGCGATCAGGTTTGCGGCAATACCCATCAGTGCGATTGACAGGGCGAGGCCGATGACCAGGACGCTCGGATGTTCACGCGCAGCACCGGCAACGGCGAGCACGTTGTCGAGCGACATCGAAACGTCGGCAATGACGATCTGGGTTGCCGCCTGGAAGAAGGTCTTTTTCGGCGCGCCTTCGCCGCTTTCCGCTACGCGATCCTCGTTATGGCCGTCGCGAAGCTCGCGCCACATCTTCCAGCAGACCCAAAGCAGCAGCAGACCGCCGGCCAGCAGCAGGCCGACGATCGCCAGCAGATAGACGGCGACACTGGCAAAGAGAATACGCAGGACCGTTGCGGCAAGAATGCCGACGATGATCGCCTTGCGCCGTTGCGTGGCCTCGAGGCCGGCAGCGGCAAGACCGATGACCACAGCGTTGTCGCCGGCGAGAACAAGGTCGATAGCAATGACCTGCAGCAAAGCCGTCAGACCGGCTGCCGTGAAGATGTCCATATGAAATGTCCCCAATGCGTCGAAAGCCGTGCTAGCGTCTCGATGGTTTGACGTCAACCGCCGAAGGCTGCAACAGACGGTGCGATTCACCGCCTGGTGTATCTGAAAAAGGACAGGCGGCAACGTTATGGAACTGCCATGGAATGCCGCCGATCCGTCCCACTGCCGTGGAACATTCATCTCGGCTGCCGGTTCTTCAAGTCAGAAACCAGGCGTCGGGTCCGACGGCTGGAACAAGACATCGAGAGGAGCGTTCCGTGAGCAACATTCACCACGATACGAACCCGGGTTCTTCAGGCCCGATGGGCGGCGGCAGTCTTACCGCATTTTTCGACAGCCGGAACGAAGCCGAATCTGCGATCTCCCGTCTCGAGGACGCAGGTGTGCCGGTCGCGAGGATCAGATTGATGCCGGGCTATGAAGCGGATGGAAGGAATGCCGGCGCCATAAGCGACGACCGCAGCGGCTTCTTCGACGCGCTGGCCGACTTCTTCTTCCCGGATGAAGATCGCGCGATGTATGCAGAAGGGCTGCGGCGAGGCGGCTTCCTGGTTCAAGTCAACGATATCGACGACGCGCTCTATGAGACCGTTCACGATATTCTCGACGATGAGGGCAGCATCGACATTGATGAGCGGGCAGATCTCTGGTTATCGGAAAGCGGCCGCGAAGGCGGATCCAATACCGGTTTTGCCGGCACAGCCCGTGGCGGCAGAGCCGCGGACGACCTGGCCGTGTCCGAAAGCGCGTTCGAAGATGAAACGCGACCGGTCGCG
This sequence comes from Rhizobium sp. NLR22b, assembly GCF_019685295.1. Taxonomy (NCBI): domain Bacteria; kingdom Pseudomonadati; phylum Pseudomonadota; class Alphaproteobacteria; order Hyphomicrobiales; family Rhizobiaceae; genus Rhizobium; species Rhizobium sp. NLR22b. The sequence continues at coordinate 6,615 of NZ_JABDWM010000022.1, read as the reverse complement.
ATGCGCGACACCACGCATGGAAGCGCCAAGGTCCGCGCCTATACCTCTCCCGGGGTCGGCTCGCCATCGACCGATGCCGATCGGCAAACGCAGACGCAAGGCGGATCGAACCAGAGTCAGGGATTCCGACGCGATCACTGATGTCCAGTTCCAGGCATGAGAGCCGGCGACGTTCGCTCTAGCTCATATTCGAAGGAGACGTCCATGCAATCCTCCATCAATCGCGACGGTTTCTTTCCGCCGGATCCCGATGAGCTGGTCGCGGAAGGCGAGCCGCCCTTTGCCGATGCCGCCAGCGCAACCGCGCGTGAGAAGGCCGAGCACGATCTCGACCTCCTGCAGCACGAAGTGAGGCTGTTGCGCGCCCGGCTCGGCATTTTGCGCGAAGATGCGGAATCGGCGCTGAAAGCCCAGGCAAACCTGATAGACGCAAGCGCCCATGTCCAGCTCGGCAGTTATCCCTGGGCAAAGCTCGCCTTGGCCACGGGCGCGGCGTTCATCGCCGCCAGAATCGTTCGCAGCCTTCCGTTCGGCGTTTTGCTGGCCGGATTTGCCGGCCAGCTCTCCGAGACGAGACGGTGGTGAATGGCTGACCATCCGATACGCTCGGTCATCCGACAACTCGGAGAGAGCGATTTGCGGCCCGCGATCCGACTGCGGGCCGCACTTCGCAGCTGTTGCCCCAGATTCATTCCTGACATTACCAACCGTCGCCGGCACTGTGCCGCAGGGAGTCTGCAGGCCGGGGAGGGCGCCCCGATGATACGTCACCGAGACAAGGATCGGCAATGATCGTAGCTGGGCAACGATCAGCCTGCCTCGGCCAGACTGGTTCGTCGATTGACGTTGATGGCGTGACACTTCACAAAGTGCCAAGCCTCTACAGCACAAGCGGCACCGTCCCGGGGAACACGATCACATGCGCAGCAACGACGACCGCCACCGCTTGCGGAAGATATTCACAGTCCTGACGGTCGTGTTTTCCACGCTGCTGCCAATCGGTATTAATCCTGCTTCCCCGGCCGAGTCATCCGGATCCTCAGCGCCGATCCGCGTCATCATCGAATTGCCGAATGACGATTCCGGTCGCGCTCTGGTCGATCGGATCGTTCCCGGCAATCAGGAGCCCACGCGGCCAGTCGCCGTCTCACCGGCGCCAGCACCGCCGTCGATCGCGACCTCACTGCAGGATTTGCGCCAGCGCTTGCTCTCGCTCGTCAACGCAGTTCCAACCCTTCCGGGACAGATCCAGGCGGCGATCCGGCTCTTCCAGACAGACAATCGTATAGACCCTGTCGGTCTGATGCTGGCGGTCACACTCTTCGTAGCTGGCGGATTTCTCGCGCAGCGCATCGCCTGGTGGTCGGGGCGAGGGCTTCTTCATTTTATACTGACCGCACCTGCCGACACGGTCCGGCAGCGGATCAAACTGCACGCCGGGCGGCTGTCAATGGGGCTTCTCGCATTGATCGGCTACCTCATCGGAAGCCTCGGCGCCTTTATCCTTTTTCCATGGCCCGCTGTGTTTCGCGATGTTGCGCTCATTCTGCTGTCAGCTGCGCTCATGGTGCGCCTCGGCGTGCTGGCGGGCCGCATTGTGATCGCGCCGGGCGCCCGCCTGCCGCATATGCGGCTTGTGACCCTTGTGACGTCGCTTGCGTGGTTCTGGTACTACTGGCTCCTTGCAACGGCCGCGCTGTTAGCAACCGGCTGGGCCACCATCGAAGTGATTCAGACGATCGGGGCTTCAGCCATATTGGTCGATCTTTTTACCGCGGCATGGCTCGCGGTCGTCTCGATCGCGCTGATCGCGATGATCTGGCTGCGGCAGTTTCGTTCCGACGGGCCGCCGGTGAACCGGCTGATCAGCGTCGGCTTCAGCGCAGGCATCATTCTCTCGTGGCTGTTCTGGGTGTCGGGACTGCGTGCTGCATTCTGGACGGTGATCGTCATTGCGCTTCTGCCGCTGACGGTATCGGTAACGCGCGATATCACTCGGCGCATCATTATGAATTCGCAGGATGAGCGTGCGGTGGAGGATCCGGCCATCTTGGGATGGTCGGTCGTTATCATGCAGACGTTGCGCAACGGCCTTATCGTGGTTGCCGCGCTGCTCATCGCCCGCTCGTGGGATGTCAATCTCGGTGATCTTGCCGCAGCCGAAACGATGACCACACGTCTGATCCGCGCGGGAATCCGAATCGTGATCGTCTTGCTGGTGACCGACGTCATCTGGAAGCTCGTCAGCACTCTGATCGACACGCAGATGGAAGTGGCGTCGAGAAGCGTGAATGCAGGCCACCAGGAGGGGCCAGAGGCGCGCCGTCGTCAGCGGTTGAATACGCTTCTTCCCATTCTTCGCAACGTGCTGTTCCTCGCGATCGGCGCTGTCGGCTTTCTGATGATCCTGGATGCTGTCGGCATTCAGATCGGGCCGCTGCTTGCGGGCGCCGGTGTCGTCGGCATAGCCGTCGGCTTCGGTGCGCAAACGCTCGTCAAGGACATTATCTCCGGTGTCTTTTATCTGTTCGACGATGCCTTTCGGATTGGAGAATATATCCAGGCGGCAAAATACAAAGGTACTGTCGAAGGATTTTCGTTGCGATCGATCCGCTTGCGACACCACCGCGGTCCTGTCACCATCGTTCCATTCGGCGAACTCGGCGCGGTGCAAAATCTGAGCCGCGACTGGGTGATCGACATCATCACGCTTACACTGAACTACGACAGCGACCTCGAGGAGGTTCGCAAGACCATCAAGCGCATCGGCGTCGAGCTTCTGGACGATGCTGAGCTCGGGCCCCACATCATCGAGCCCTTGAAAATGCAGGGCATCGAGCAGATGGCGGACTATGGCGTGCAGATAAGGCTGAAATTCATGGCAAAACCGGGCGAGCAGTTTGGCGTCCGCCGAAAGGCGCTTGCCATGCTGAAGAAGACCTTCGCCGAAAAGGGCATCCAGTTTGCAACACCGACGGTACATGTCTCCGGCGGAACGGCCGATGCAGCGTCATCCGCTGCCGCGTCGGAGCTGCAGAGACCACCAAAACCCGTCTTGCCGATTGAGGAGTGACAACCCGCAATTGGGCTCCATCCCCTTGACCGACGGCGCTATATTGCTGATTGAATATGTCGAGAAGGTCTGCCCCTGGCGATCCCAATTGGCACCGGAGCAACTTGGACGCTGACAATCGGATGCTGACAGTCACGTCTACATTCAGCTACGTCCTCAAGCGGCAATTGTGTCGAGCGTTTCGGCGCGGCAGGCGATAGCATCTGAGGCAGCGTTTTTGGGCAAGGATGTCCAAAAGTGCCTCCTGAAGGCGAAAGCGGGTTGGCGAAACGGCTGTCTTGGCCGTCCACTCGCTCGTTTTCGCTGATTTGCGCGCTGAAATCAATCACTTCCGATAAGCAGTACTTATCGGAAAGCCAGGAGCAACCTGGAGCATCATAGGTAGTGACGAACTGCCATCCAGAACCTTCTGCGACCCATCTCGGACGCCGGCATCGCGCTGGCCCGTCTCGACGAGCGGGTTGCACGACGCCACCAAAGATACTCGCACCCCGACCCACGAGCTGACCATCGCCCGCGACGTTCTGAAAACCCGCCGACGCATTGCAGCGCAGCCGTCCGGCTGGGCGCTGTCGGCGGCATCTCCTCGGGATGTACGGTGTCGAGTAACGCGAAATTACGTCGCCATATCTTCGCCAGATGTCGGCTCCCGACCTTGACCCGAGGCGCCTTCTCAAGATCATGTTCGACGCCGCCGTCGCGGCGGCGGACCTGATCGAGGGAATCCGTCGGCATCTCCCAGCGACGAAGCGATTCCGGTGGAGGCACGGTGGTGTTAGTCCGAGGAGCCGTAACGGGGTGAGGGGTGCGGCAGCTGGATAGGTGGCTTCAGTTGAGCGTCTGCAGGGTGGTCTCCCTGCACGTCACTCGCAAGTGCCCGAGATCTCGCATATCGAGCTTGTCCCATGGAACCGCTTTTTTGCTGCCGGATTTTTCCGCCCCTATCGCGGTCAGTAGCGCGCGACCGATGGCAAGCGCCGACAGCCGCTCAAAGAAACTGTAGGCGCCGAGGTGATATTCGACGACATAGAGGTCCGCGCCGCGCGCTTCAGCCTTGACCTCTTCCACACGGCCAACGGCCTTGCCGTCAACGTCGTAGACCTGTTTTCCCAGCAGCAGTTCGAGTCGAACCTCGTTCATGATTGCCCTCCCGGGATCCACATAATAATGTGGCGCTTCAGCCAATCCTGACACTGCTCCAATGGCGTCTCGCGACGATCCACATTCACTTCGATGTCGATCCCAACGTCTCTCACTTTTGCCCAGGGCACGCGGAAAGCCGTGATGTTATCATCTTTGCCAGCCGCTCGGTAAAGCCAAAGTAGGAAGCGATGCGGCCGGCGGCCCATCCGTCGCGACAGCGTCACACCGCCCATTTCGATGAACGCGACTTTGGGAGCGTCGCCGTCAGAAAGGCTGAGGACGACGCCGTCTGCCTTACCGATTCGATTTTGTTCCTTGTCGACCATTTGCTTGTCAAGGACGTCGCGGATCAAAAGCATATTATCCTCCTAAGATCTGCAGGGGAAGGGTTATCAGGGCGACGATGAACGACAAGCCGATAATGACCAACACGGCGGTATTGCTGATCCATCCATTACGGTGCTTTCCAACAAAATTGCGATCGTTCATCAAAAACAGAAACGGAATCACGCCGAAGGGCAATGCCAACGCAGTGATCGCCATTGAAAAAATCGTCAGTTGCAGGGGATCGACGCCAACCGCGATCGGCAGGACTGCGATGCCGATGAAGCCTGTATAGACAAGCGCGAATGCCGGATCGGTGCGGGGCTTGGCATCTTCCGACCAATTCCAACCAAAACCCTGGGCAACCAGGTACGCCTGGCCAAGGCTTGCTTCGAGCGCGGCGCCAAAGCAGCTGATTCCGAGCGATGCGGCGAAAAGGTAAAAACCCCATTTTCCCAACGCTGGGGTCAATATCGGCGCAATCTGGTCATATCCTTGGATGTCGGTGATGCCGCGCGGCGGAAAGACGAGTGCCGCCACGATCAGGATTGACGCTGCAATGACGGCGCCAAAGCTCATCCCAACCGTCGCGATCACCCGATTAACGCCAAGGAAGCTCTTATCCCACTTTTCCTCGATCGCGCCTGACGAGTAAAACAAGAACAGAAACGGGGCTATCACGGCTCCGAGAATGCTGACAGCAATGAAACCATAGTGCAGCGGCTCTTTTTCGGGCAGCGTCGGCACCAGCCCTTTTGCCACCTCCAGCCAGGGCGGATCCATGACAAACGCACCCACCACGAAGCATACTGCCACCAAGCCCATGACGGCCACACCATCTTCGATCATGCCGAATGTGCCCTTCCAGAGCAGAAGCCATACGGTCAGGGCGACCGGCAATGCCCACCACTGAAAGCCGGCACCGCTAACAAACTGCAGTGCCAGCGCAATCCCACCAAGTTCTGAGGCGAGGACGAGCAGATTGACGATCGAGATTATCAACAAAGTGACCAGGAAGTAATTCGCTCCAAAACGTTCCCTCATACCATCGGCAACGGTGTGATGGCTTGCAATGGCAAATCGACCCGACATTTCAATCAGGAAAATCAGACAGACAGTGCCGACGACAATGGGCCAAAGCAGGCTGAACCCATAGGCCGCTCCCGCCTGGCTCGATGTTGCGATCTGGCCTGTTTCGATAAATCCCCCGACGCTGGTGACTATCCCCAGCGAAATCTGAAGCAGCTTTTTCATCCGCCGGCACCAGGGAGTTTACGCTGGTCGACCTCGTAGCGATGAAGCTCAACAAGATTTTGATGGGCCTGCTCGAAACGCCCATGTCCGATCTCGTCGTGCGCCGCGGCGATCAATCCATTGAGCCTGACGACAGCCGCTCTCGCTTGGTCATATCTCGGGGTTTGCGGCAGTTGCGATGAAAGATGCGATATTTCCCTGTGGCATCGTTGCACGGCAAGATCGGTGAAGCCTTCCGGAACACGTCCGCCAAGGCGGGCATCGAGGATCATCTCGGCGCTGGCGCTCCACATGAGGATTTCCTGCACTTGCCTGCGAGACTGCTCATCCTCGTTCGAACAGGAGACGAGTGACAGCAATAGAACCGTAGACAACGCTCTATTCGACCACCGCGAACTTCGTTTCAATGTTCTTCCTGGAGCGATGCGAACGTGACCTTGGCCTGCATGTGCCGTATCGCCGGGCAGTGCGACGTCGCGAGATTTCGGTGCTCGTCTGTCGCGAGTAGAGGAGGTGCGCGCCGGGAAAATCTGGGCCAAGATGCGCTCCGTGCGAAGAATGCGCCGAAATGACGGTTTGAGTTACCAATCAACCGTTTAAGATCATTTTAGTTCCGCCTCATGCGAGGGAGCGGTTCTGTTCGCATACATCATTCGGTTCCATAATCTACCTTATGCAATTTTGGTGTGTAGCGGGGGCACATTCTATCTCGAACTGCAACAAAGGCGCTAAGCTGCCTGCTTTTCGGGAGCCATGGTTTGATCCGTACCTTTTCGCATTTGAGTTTTGACGAACGCCGATCGATTTCCAGGATGTTGGAT
>NZ_JABDWM010000021.1:0-106231 GCF_019685295.1 Rhizobium sp. NLR22b | reverse complement strand
TCGCGGCCAACAAGCCGCACCTGCAGTTTAGGAGCATCGTCCATGATTTGGTGTCCACCTGTTTTTGGTGGACACTTCATGCATCAGAGCACTCCGCTTCAAAAGGCGCATAGAAATTCGCGCTTACAGTGATGTGCGTTGAGGGCGGCGAGAAGATGCCGGATCTCCTTGGGAATGCTTCGCCACGTCTCTTCCGGCGACGCAAGAGCTTGCAACCAGCCCCGAAACACCGCTTCATAGGCGTAATAATCTTCCTCCGAGGCTTCGGGAAAGGTTTCGGCGACAATGCACATGATACCCGCTTGTCCTGGAATGTGGCATCCGTCCGTGTCGTCAGGCTCTGCCTGCTCCAGGCTCCGCAATATGATGTCTCTCACAAGGTCGCAGAATGCTTTCTTATAGACGGGCAACTCTCCATCCAACAGGCGCGGGAATGCGTCGATCAACATGTCGTCAACGTATGAGTGGCTCAATGTCTCTCCAGCGGTGAATGTCTCGCGGGAGATGTTGTTTGCACCTCCGGAGGGCTGTTGATCCGCGAAGGCTGCAAACATTTCCCTTGTCATGATCTCTAAAAATGCCGTCTTGACGGTCTCATAAACCCCCTCAAGGCGGGATCCGCTTTCGCTATCGTCCTTCTTGTCCAATCCGATCTTCGCGGTACTCGGCAAGGACATGTTTCGGGCAAGGCAGCGAATTTCCTCCTCATCGGTGGGAAGCTTTTCGAATGGCATCCCAGGGTATGCGCTGCTGAGAAGGCGACGAATGTGTTCCGGGTCAAGGGAAACGCTCCAGATCCCAAGGAATTGGCTGTCGATTGGCTTGTTGGCATATCTCCCGACGGGAGACCAAGCCCAGATAAACTTCATAATGCTCCACAATAACAGCAGAACGTGCATCCACCATGTCGACTTGGCTCTCGCCGACGTGCACACAACCACGCAAGCGTCGTCGTGAATGGACGGATCATGACTGCGCGCGTCCATGGGAACGACCGTCGAGGATTGGGTCGGCGGCTTCATCTGATCAAGCTCGGTGAAAAGCAGAAGGTGTACTCACTCTCTTTCGAGGCTTAGGCGGATTTGATACTGACCCAAATTTTCGAGAGATTAACGACTTGGCTTTATAGATCGCAGGTTAACCGATTAGCCGCGGCGCTGTGTGCCGCTGGCGCACCCGTGATCGGGCGCTGTGCCCCTTTCCGGTTAGCGGTGTAGATCCGTAGCCGCTTTTGATGTATGCCAAGCCGATGGCACAGTAAGGCAGCCGCCGGTATGTGGGGCAGACGAAACATTGAGGAAATGGCGTCGCTCTTCACGTAGGCATTGAGGATCACTTCACGAGAAGTGAGAAACGCGCTAATTGAGAAACATATCGCGAAAGAAATTGCTCTGAGTATCCTGCATCTAGCTGCTCATGATTGCACCCGCCCCACGAGATGTAGTTGCTACGGCGCCGCCGCTTAGCGTTTGGGCTCATGTTCGCAGTTAACTATTATGTCCCCTAAGTCCGCATTGTTGGGCATTCCCAGCGCGGCCGCAACGATGGCGGCCACCTCCTGCGGCTGGGTCTTGTCGTCGTCGGGGAGCTTCGAGTGAGCACTCAAATCCGTGTTGACCCAGCCTGGGCACACGGTGGTTACCCGCACGCCGTCGTCCCAGGCCTCATTGTGCACCGTGTGCGCTAAAGCTAGTTGCTCAGCCTTCGCGGCGTTGTAGCCAAGATTTACGCTACCCCGCACACGCTTTCCGGATGCCGAATTGATGAAAATAATGCGGCCGGCCTTGGTCTTTCTGAGATGAGGCATGCAAAGGCGAACAAGAGCCGTTGGCGCCTTCACGTGGACTTGCCGCAGCAAGTTCTCCACTTGGGGGTCGCCATTCATCAAGTCGGCCTTTCCGCCTGCGCCGCAACCGGCATTGTTCACCAAGCAGTCAACCCTTCCGAATTTCGCTACGGCGGCATCGACCCATTGCTTCCAAGTGCTCTCAACCTCAGCGTCGAAGTGTGCATAGTGGATACGCTCGGTCTCTTCTCCAAAGAGCGATTTGAGCTTTTCCACATTACGAGCTCCGAGACTGACAAGATGGCCGGCGAGAATGAGGCTTCTCGCTATGGCCAGACCGATGCCGCGGTTTGCACCGCTGATCAACATGACGCGATTATCTGAAGTCGTCGAGACACCCCTCGGTAGCGCAAGCTGATTGCTAACGTTCCGTGACAAGATCGTCTCATCGAGTTCAGAAAGGGTGACATCCTCAAAGTCAACGTTCCAAGCCTCGCCGATCAGGACGAAGTGATCAAGCACCTCGCGCAGCAACTTGGCGGCGGGTCCATCGAAATCCGAGTAATCCTCATCACGCGAGATCAACAGGCGCACAGCAGCAACATCCGGCTTGGCGATCAATATCTGCTCCACTTTGCCTTCGATGATCTCGGGCCAGGAGATGTCGTCGCTTCCCCGCTCAATGCGCAAATCGAGATCGAAATGTTTGGTCTTACCGTGACGCATCTCTGCAATCACAGACATGTCCTCTCCCGACACCAGAGCACGGGGCTTAAAGGGACTGAGAGAAAGGCCATAGTGTTCGAGCACCTTTTCAAGACCTTCGTTCGAGGCTTCTTCGGGACAGTTGCCTGCACCGGCGACTGGCTCTTCGGCCTGGCATAGCGCGAGATGAATTATGGCTCTCAGGCGGGTAGCCCTCCGGCCCGAGCCGTCATTCTCCACCCGGACCGGAACCGCGTTGCCCACGTGTTCGGCGAAAAGCGGCATTTCAAGGGCGCCGGCAGAACCCTTCAACCATCCTCCATGAGTAATGAGGACGGTTTCTCCATCGGGGGGGATGTTCCTGAGCCCTGGAAGAATGAAGTTCGCGGTATATTCCGCGGGAGGCTCTACCCCGGGATATGGGCCTCGGAACGCCCTCCCAGGGAGCATTTTGCCCTCATGTTCCCCGAAGGAGCGCTCCTGCAGGTGACTGTCCAACACGTACGTCGCGTTTCGGACAATATTGGCATGCACGCCGGTTTGGACGGCTCGCTGCGACGGAGAGCTGCGCACATGCGCGATGACCACATGCCGCATGGCAAAGCCGCCGGCGAGAGCCTGTTTCACCCCGCAGCTGTCGATTGAAGGATCGATGCCCCGGCCCTGCACGAAAAAGGTTTTTTCACCTCTCTCATCGATCCCCTCAATTGGGTTGTACTTAGTTCGCGCATGCCGAAAAATAATGAACGAATTGGGGAGATTATCCGGCAGTTGCACTTCACCCGTAAACTCGCCGCCATAGGCTTTGTCGGGCCCCTTTGCGATCGGCGCGGGGGCGCGCAGCTTGCGAAATGGCTGGATCTTGATATTGCTGGCCGCCATTGAGGACGTCCGAACGCAGAAATGAGGGGTAAGATGTGCTGGTGGGTGATGGGGTGGACAATGGGGTGAACGTCCAGATGCGAGGGATTTGAAAGGGACCATGCAGCGGCCCTTCTTACCCTTTATGTCACACCCGCATGCTTTGCAGGTGCACACCCCTGAAGTGATGGCTGCAGCCTGGAGGATGACAACTGGCAATGCATGTGCATATGCATTGGACACCACATGATCACTCGTGTCGGTCAAGAAAGCGGCACGGGACACAAAATCGCGCAATAAGGGTTCGGAGCGAGAGCTCCCCTCCCTCACGATGCGGCCGACTGAGTTGAGCCATCCGCCGCCGCCTAGAGAGCGTCACTGGAACAAATCGGACTTGCTAGGCCACCGGGAGCATAAATTGCGGTCGTTCGCCCGCATTTACCTGGAGATCCCAGCAACATCATACAAAAAAGGAACACTTCACTCTATACTTGAACCTCATACAAAATGGTTTCTTTTCAGTTGGAACAAGTTCGCAAAGGTCTGGAAATCGCTTTGGGCGAGGTTCCGGCAATCATCAGTTTGGCGATAGAATTGGCCCCCCACATTGACAACGTTCAGATGGTCTCCTGTGGAACCGGCGACAGCTTCATGGAACGGCATCTCCTCAAGTTTTTCCATAAAGAAGCGAGGAGCAGTTTCCAGGTCTCCGGGTTCAAGTCTGCCGACTACGCAATCTGTCCTCCCAGGAGGACCGACAACCGCACTCTCCTCATGGTGTCATCAGTGTCCGGAGCGACAGACGATACGCTCCTGGCCATCAACGCCGTGGCAGACAGAGTTCGCTGTATCGTCGCTTTCACCGGACGGGCTGAATGCCCGATCGCCGAAAAGGCCCATAAAAAGTTCAACACTGCCGGTGCCGTTGATCCCTATTCGGCAAGCTGCCTTCAAATGTTGGTCTTCTTCGGCAAGCTTATGGAGATCAAGGAAGGATGGGGAGGGATGCAAAACCTACTCACTTCTCTTCCGAGTTTTCCAAGCGCCTACGTCGCCGCGAGCCACGAGAGCAGCGACCTCACAACCAACTTCGCGGATCAATTCAAGGAACACGACAAAATGCTGATTGTCTCCACCGGCAACGTCGAGGAGCTCGGTTTTGTGATTGCCGACTGCAACATGGTGGAGAAGCTCAAGATCTTTTGCGAATTTGTCGAGGCGTCGCGCTTCTTCCACGGCCCACTGGAGCTCGTTAAGAGCGGCGTTCCCGTCATCCTTATTTTAGGCGAGGATGAATACCGGCCTCTGATGGGTCCGGTGCAAAAGTTCTGTTCTGAGCAACAGGCGAATGCAGTGGTGTACGACACAATCAACATGGCATTACCAGGCATTTTGTACGACACGCGGCCTCTTCTCAGTCCCCTGATCTTACGAGCCGCCTTGAAGGGCCTCGTCAGCGCGTTGGCTGCTGCGAAGGGTTCGAACCTTGATCACAGGCACTTTTATGGGAAGGTTAAATACACGGTCGAGCAGCACGGGACCTTTATGTTGGGTCCCTATCTTCAGGTCCCTTCTAATTGAGTGGCAGATAGCCGAGTTGAAAGCTACCTATGCAGTTGGAGAACGAAGAAATTGACGCTGAATTCATGAGTTTAGCGAACAACTCGCTGGCTGCTTTCGCGGGCGCGGGATGCAGGCACTCGATGAACTTCTTTTCCAGATCGCTGTCCGACACTGGCTCTCCCATGCTTCCCGGGACAAACTCCTGAAACCTGCTGAGCTTTCGCCCATCCGTCAATTCTATGTTCAGATGAGAAGCCACCGAGGCTCCGCTCGGCAGGATTGGTAAAGCGCTGACGACCTCAACGGTAATCCTCTCCATAAGGGACAGGAGCTCCCCGTCGGGGGGACCTTCGAGTGCAAACTCCGCGAGACCGGCGCTGCCGCGCAGCGCTGCAATGGCGAGACTGTAATGCATGCTGAACTTGGCCTCTGCCGCGTTGCTAGGTCGGTCGTACTTCAGGAGACCCTTAGCGACGGCATCGATAGAACAGGTGATACTGCGGATGTCGCTGCCGTTGAAGCCGAAGTCGGCTCTGAGCATGAGCATTGAATAGATTGCCGTATGCGATGCCGTGCAGCAGGGGTACGTCTTGATGACCATTGTATTCCCAAAAAGACGGTACGGTTTGCCAAAACCCCCGATGATAAAGTCGACGTCGCGCCCCCGTTGAAACATGGATGCAAATCCCTGCTCTCCAAACAGAGCGCCGCTGGCCGAGGTCCGGCCAGCCCTCGCTAACTCGGCAGCAAAAATCCCCTCGCGAACAGCTTTGCCGACCTGAAGTGCCTTCGTATCGGTCCCGAAGTTGGCACTTATACCAGATGCAAACGAGGCGCACATTCCAAACCCGTGACGCATCTGCTCCGCGCTCAAACCGAGAATGCGCCCTGCTGCGGCACAGGCGGCGAAACAGCCCAATGTTGCAGAGGTGTGCCAGCCGCTTCGAGAATGGCCCGGATTGACGATTTCACCAAGCCTCATTGCAGTTTCCGATCCAATGACGTATGCTTTGATGACGTCCGCGCCGGATACTTTAGAGCACGCATCGGCTGCAACCATGGCCGCAGTTGCGGCCGTCACGGTCACATGGGCGATGGAATAGCCGGTCTCGTCATCATCGAAGTCGTGTATGTGGCCTGAAAATCCATTGATTAAACCAGCCTCCCTCAACGGGATGCGTTTATTGGTGCCCCAAATGCGCGCCGAAAGTTCATCCTGCCTCGGTTGACCTGCGACTATTTCCGCCACGCTGTGGAAGGCGTCCAGTCGTGTACCTGCGATAGCAACACCCACCAGATCGGCGACATGTCGGGACGCCAGACGTACTTCCGTATCCGACACGGCTGGCGCATCGCGAACAACGAACTCTGCGAGACGAAGCTCCAGAGCTGCCGGTGATGCCATTTTGACGAGATGCTGAGGCCCGCTGCACTCGTGTCCCAAGGTGAGCCGCTGCCCTCTATAGAAAGCCACGTCACAACGGTCTGTCGAAAGATGAATGCGCAAGAGCCTGGCCGCCATGCGAAGAGACGGCTGCCCAAGCAGGTCGTTTTGAACTTAACGCCCGGCGTTAACCGGCTGCTCATATCCTTCACGCCTGATTGGGCGGAAAAGCTCGAATAGCTTCAGGAAGCTGCGCTTAGCGCGCGCGAGACCAAAGTTTAAGCTTCCTGAAGCTCCCGGCCAGAGGCCTCTGATCCCACAGTAGCGGTCGGAAATTGCAATGGTCGCAGTGTGCGGCTAAGCAGATTTAGCCGATTGGTTACCGCCTTGCGAGTGACCAGCCTCCTGCAACCAACGCCCAACGTGGAAATTGTCATGAACTTTGACAACTCACCGTGCATGCCGGGCCACATATCGGCCTGGGTTACCCTTCGAACTCGGTGGACAGTAAAAAAATGATTGGCCCGTTTACGCAACTGCGGCCGCTCAGGCATCTCTGCTGCATCCTGTACCCGTTTTCTTAATTTAAGCCTCGCAGGGGCCGCACGGGCTGAGACAGAACCAGCATTCGTCTTGGCGCAGGGATGGCGGGCCCATGTGAAGAACCAAGTGGAGAAACCGGATTGCGTGCGCCAACATCATCCGGATCAAGGAGAAAAGTGGAGCTGTGGTGCCGCCTCAGCCGACAGAGCCAAGGCAGGACCAATCAACGAACCACAACGAATTTTCGGAGACGCTAGGCCTCGCAGGCGGCACGGGCTGAGACGAAACCAACGTTGCAATGGTTCAGGGATGGCGGCCCATGTCAGGAACCAAGTGGAGAAACCCGGATTGCGTTCGCCAACATTGTCCGCCAGGACGAGATGGTTCGCATTCTCGACTGCAGCATCAGCAAAGGATTGCAATCTGCCAGGAAGAAAGACAGACGCCCAAGTGGGCGACTTGGGCTACTCCGTTCATCAATTCTCATGCAGTATCCTCTGATACTTCGCTAAATCTGGTCATGATGCCCTGCCGATTGCGAAGCTGTGCGGCGGGCTATGACACGGCAATCTTTTCCTCGCCGTGTTGCCCGGCCTCCCCGGCAGCCTCGTCATCGCGTCCAGCAGTGCTGCGCTGCAACTCCGACACAAGGCGACCACCGTTGCCCTGGGACGAGGCGCCCGAGCCCTCGACTGCGGCTGAGGTGGTTGTCAGTATATAACCGCCGAGTTCGCACGCAACGTGAGCCCTTCGTTGCCGCCTTCATTCTTAGCTCCTCCGTTCTCTCTCGCGCCTCGGACGCTTCGATGCGATGCCAGCCCGTTCGGACTATCCTTTCATTCTGATCTTCATCGGAGGGTCGCTCATCATCCTTCTTCCCCTTGAGCCGCTGATGAAAATCCTGCTGTTGTTGAGCGTGGTTGCTTATGCCCTGCAATCTCAGCTTACAACTTCACTACCTCCACCTCCACGTCCACCTCCGCCACCTCCACCGCCAACGTTTGTCGTTAAACCGCATAGGCAGCTCAAACCGCCTCCAATCCCCAACGCGGTTACTCGGAGAGTGGCTGGCGAAGATGAGGAAGAGGATATGGATGGGCAATTCCTGAATACTCGACGAACTCCTGGGTTTGACGCGAGCAAATACAGTCCAGTACTTCTCATTGACAACTTCCTGCCGCAGTCTGTCTATCAACCCGATGTGTCTGTTCTTTCCGAAAACCTAGGAGCTGGAAAGGTTAGCCAAGCCCACTCATTCACCTGGCATTCGAATAACGGAGCGCGCAGTGTCTGATGATCCTCCTCGGCTCCTCCCCCCTGCGCAATAATGACGGCAATCTGAACGGGCTTGGACAACTTCTCTCGCTTGCAAAGCGGAATGGCAACCCCGTCGCCCTGATCTGGAACTCAGAGGAAAAAAAATGCTCCTCCTTGCAGCAGGAGTTCGACGCTACCGCTGAATGCGGCGAGACCATCGTGGTCACAAAAAAGGATGGCACACGCAGCTATTATAAGCGGAATGGTCAAGAGCTGACGCCGCTCGACGATTGCGTGCTGGCTCTGAAAAAGCACTTCGACGATCCGGCGGGCACCTTCGTCTTGCACACGAACAGACCGGACGTGCCTGTAGTGGCCAACTGGTGCGGGGCCTTCCGCTTGGACAGGCTGGACGAGATGGGGGAGGTCTGCCCGATCCTCAACTCCGCCTTCGAGATGCTGAGTGCGGCTCCAAAGCCGCAATCATCGTCGACTGTCTCGAAGGAGGCGAGCGACGGATATTGTGAGGTCTCGACTCTTCCGTGAGGCTCGAAATCAAATTAACAAGTCTCGCAATACAATTCTATTCCAAACGAGGTCATTCTTTGAGCGTGGCTTTCGCTGAAAGTAACATCTTAAGTTCCACAGTCAGTCGAAATAGCTCGTGAGGAATTCACGTGTACCATAAATAGCGGATGCAAGACGCCGCCAAGCTGCGTCGACTGTTTATGACGTAAGTTAATACATTAAGGAAGCTCGCCTGCCAAAAATCCCTTTCTTGCGCGCCTCCAAACCAGGTCTAAATCTCATGCTCATCGTTGCCGGTATGCCATCTGCTACTCCTTTTTCCCAGGCCGAACATCTATGACAGTCCACAGCAGCCCGCTGATCCCGCTCGCGTGAACCCTTGCTCTTCTCCTGCTCCGTTGTCCCGTCTGCTTAGTCAGCATCGAATTGGCAGCAGGTCTCAAGCCGCATGGGGTGCCAACAAACGCCTCATTCCGCCCTGCTCTTGAAGTGAAACTATAGCCCTCTCCTTGCGTGCCGCCACGTCCTGCACCTATTTCCGCAATTGCAAATGC
Organism: Rhizobium sp. NLR22b; assembly: GCF_019685295.1. Taxonomy (NCBI): domain Bacteria; kingdom Pseudomonadati; phylum Pseudomonadota; class Alphaproteobacteria; order Hyphomicrobiales; family Rhizobiaceae; genus Rhizobium; species Rhizobium sp. NLR22b. Next base: position 97,050 of record NZ_JABDWM010000021.1, on the reverse strand, counting down.
GGAGCGTTCAAGACATGGTGACCGGTCCTTGCAAGTGGCCGGCCCCTGCAGCGAACGCCCAACACGGAAATTGTCATGAAGTTCGACAACTCACCGTGCATGCCGAGCCGCCTATTGGCCTGGGCCAGGCATCTATCCAACATTGCGTGCCGCCACGCCCTGCGCCTATTTCCGCAATTAGAATGCGACGCAACGTTCAGGAACGGTCGCCGGACCTGTGGGTTGCCAACCTCCTGCAGTCAGCACCCGATAAGGAAGTAACCTGAATACAGGAGAGCCTGTTGGCCGTGGTCTTAGAAAATTCGGTGAGGTGATCGCAAACGATTGGCTCGTTTCCGCAACCGCGGCCGCTCAGGCATCTCTGTGAGATTGCGTGACGCCAAGTTCTGCGCGCCATTTCCGCAATGAGAAAATGGGCGAGGTAATTCGGGCCTGGTGCATGGTTGGGCGTTTCTGAAGGCGTAATAGCTACGTCTAGACGGATGCAGCGGCTTTTTGGGACCGATTTGCGCCGTGTCAGCCAGATTGCATGCGGACGACGTTAAATTGCGCCGCACCTTCAGCACCCTGAGGTCGCCGACCAATAACCAAACCGGCCTTGGCGCGCATGATTAGGCCCTCACACGAAGACGCAGCTTACGGCGCAAGTGTGTCAAAGTGGCATTCGAGCTGTCAAAAACGGAGCTGCTGTGCCGCCTCAGCGGGCGGAGGCTAGCTAGGACCAATCAACGAACCACAACGAATTTTCGGAGACGCTAGGCCTCGCAGCATTGCAATAGTTCAGGGATGGCGGCCCATGTGAGGAACCGAGTGGAGAAACCCGGATTGCACACACCAACATGTCCGCATCAGGAGAAAAGTGGAATTCCCGTGCCGCCTCAGCCGACAGAGGCTGAGGCAGAACCAATCATTGAACTACAACGAATTTTCGGGGACGCTAGGCCTCGCAGGCGCCAGCATTGCAATGGTTCAGGGATGCCGTGCCCATGTGAGGTTCCGAGGTGGGGAAACCCGGATTGCGTGAGCCAACATCGTCCGCCAGGATGAGATGGTTCGCATTCTCGACTGCAGCATCAGCAAAGGATTGCAGTTTGCCAGGAAGAAAGACAGACGCCCAAGTGGGCGACTTGGTCTACTCCGTTCATCATTCTCATACAGGATCCTCTGTACTTTGCTAAACTTATTCATAATACAACAGGGACCGCGGAAAAGATTGCGGTGTCGTGGCTCGGCCCGGTCTCCCCGGCAGTCTCGCAACGCGTTGAGTGCTGTGCCGCAACTCCGACGCATGGCGACCATCCACGTCCTCGACGAGGCGTCCAAGCCTTAGACAGCTGCAGGAATGCACCAAGTCCGCCTTACCTTCCCTCTTCCCGTAATCACAGCGGCTGTCCAGCAACGCCCACCTTCTCCGCCTTCAGGGATATGGCCGGCGGTATATCAACACTCGGCTCGCACGCGACGAAAGCTCTTCGTTGCCGGGCTCACTCGTCGCTCCTCCCTTTCCACACTTCCGACGCCCTACCCGATAAAATGGAGGTCGATGAGCATTATGAGGATTTTCTTGCTGTGCTTTTGTTCTTCACGATTTCTACCTTTATCGCGTTTGGTCCAATGGAGCAGCTCACGAAGATCCTGATGACCTGGAACTTTAGCTTTCTCTATGCGCTTGTGTTGCTTTCAGTTCAACGGCCTTTACTTAGGCGACCGCGAACGCCTGTCCATCCCCTGCACCTGCAACAAGAAACACCACCGGCCGACGACACGATGACTTCGAAATAGCAAAGGTCAGGATGAAAAAGGGGTCTAGCAGGTGAACATCCCTGAATAATCGCTGGAAGCGCCGGCGCGATCAAATATCTTCGAGCACTTTTTCATTGCCAAGCCGCCGCAGGTCTAACATTCCGACGTGTTCGAGCGGAGTACTGAAAAGGTTAGCCAAGCCCGCTCGCTCACCTAAATTTCTAATAACGGAGTGCGCAGTTTCTGATCATCCTCTTGGCTTTGCCCCTCCGCAAGGACCACGGCAAACGAGCAAGCACCTTCGTCTTGCACACGAACAGACCGGACGTGCGATCTGCAGCGGCGAACTGGTGCGAGGCCTTCCGATTGGACAGGATGAACGAGACGCGGGACGCTGCCCCAACTCCAGGCAAGCGGCCCGAAAGCGGTTATCATCGCCGCCTGCATGAGAGAGAAGAGCGATGGATATGTGTCATCCAGCCTGCTCGGTGAAAAACTCTCGTTCTGTAAACACAATTGTGTCCCAATAGATGACATTTTCCAGCATGGCTTCCCTGAAAGGGAATATCCCAAATTCCACACTGTCCCAGAAACAGTAGATGCATGACGCTGGCAAGCTCCAACTGTTTATAAATCAAAATATGTAGTCCGCAGTGGGCCGTTGATATAGTGGCGCACCTGTCCTCCGCAGGGTTGTCAGCGGCGCGATCGATGGTCGTATTGGCAGCCCTCCACATCGAAACGGAAAGATTGGAGTTGGAGGAGAACTCTATTGAAGTCACTATGAAAATATCCACTAACGAGAAATGAAACGACCCTCCCTGTCCAGCTCTCCATTCCGCTCCGCGCGCTCCCGTTCTTCTTTAAGCAGCTTGGAAGCGGCCCTTCTTATCGTGCTATCGCTGCCTATAACCTTCTGCTTTTTTTTAGCCTGCTCGACACATGCACTCAGCGATGGGAACCTGCCACAGCTACGCCCCGCTTCGACCACCTTCTTGACTGCCTCAGCGATCTTGCGATCCCTTTCGATATTCCGCGGGCGTCCACCTTTGTTAGGTCTGTTTTCGAAGGCTTCGATGTCTATCACTGAACCATCCTCGTCCCCCTTGGAGACATCGTGCCGCTCCCGCTCGGTACAGTCGCTGGGCTCTTTGGCCCCACATCCTTCGTGATTGTTCTTGACCGCGCTCCCGATCGGGGCATCTGTCGGTTCGACAGCACCGCCGCGGCCTATCATCGCAGAAGCCTCTCCATCGTCTGTCTCCCCGGGTAAAAGCGCATCCTCATCTTCGTCCTCCTCGCCCCTGCCCGAATTGGAGGACGGCTCGTCCTCGTCTGCAGCCGTGTGAAAAGACCGCGCTTCACAAGATGTCCCGCCCTCATCGTCTTCGGTGACCGACTGGGGAGAAAGGGATGGCAAGGTATTTTGCTCTGCCAGGGACAGGGCGTCGTATCCCATGCCATCGTCGGAGACCCCGTCTTCGAATGGCTCGCAGAACTTCTTCAGAAACTGAATGAGTTCATCGACAGTGCCGTTCACCAACGTGTGGTCGACAGGTATGATCTCGTACAGAAACTTGCACTCCCCGCCCCAAATGCTCAGGACGTGGTGCTCTGAAGTTTGAAGCACCACCACCGTCAGCTTCCCCTTGCCGAATTGTTCCAGCACGTCGGATAGATTGCTCTCGTGCGGGAGCAAGAACTCGAGATGGCTCTTTGGATCGCGCTTCCAGCCACTGCGCTTGTCGAACTTCCCCATTTTCACGCGAGCAACGAAATACCCGGAGGCAACGCAGGTCTTCGTTGTCTCGGTGAAGCTCCTCTTTGTTTTGAGGCCCGCAAGGTAAATGAACAGAACCTTTGAAGGGTTAGAAACGATCAGCGGACTGTTGCTGCCAGACTTACAGGATTTGATGATCGCCTCAGGTCCCCGATGCGCTCCACCGCAAGGGCAGCGATCTTGTTCACTTTTACCATGATGACTAATGACTGGAGCAGCCTTAGGAAGGATGATAGAAATTGGTTCAAAAACTGGGCGGCGGACGAATAAATGCGCGGCCAAACCTTGCGCTTCAGCCCCTTTGACCGATCACCGTGCAAAACCCTGTGCAAAACCCTGTGCAAAACCCTTGTGCAAAACCCCGGTGCAAAACCCTGTGCAAAACCCTGTGCAAAACCCGGCGCAAAACCGGTGCAAAACACCTGTGCAAAACCGATTGCCAAACCCTCTGCCGGACCACCATTGGCCGAACCACCATTGCATGCCTGCGCCATCCCCGATTAGGAGATCCGTGCATCATCAGCAGCCATCAGAGACACTATGTGTGGGAAAACAAGATTGATTTGCGGGGCGGGGGCGCCGCAAGACCAGTCGGCTGCGCCAAACTCTTGTGCCGAACCGTAAGGGGATTGATGATCCAAGCTTGCTCCAGTTCCCCTCGCCCTGAATTACCACCCGTCCCGCCAGCAGGGGCATCCGCTAGTTGTGGCAAGATACTCGCAAATCTTTGCCTCTCTTGGCCCATGCCCCATGATCGCCATCCCACGGAAGCAGCTTTCAGCTCACGACGCGAGCTAAGCGAAAATTTATGCTTTGAAACGGTAATGGCAAGCGACGGCGCGGGGGTATTCACATGCATGGTTTGGCGGGGCCGGAAATGAGCGCGCGTATTGCGAGGCTTCGACATCTCGTCAAGCTGCCAGATTTTCGACAGAAGCAGGCTAAGTGGGCCCGGGTGCACAGCGATCCTGGAGCGGAGGGCCGGACCGGTTCCGAGTGCCACATCAACGCTCCCTTCCCAGAACTATTGTCGTGCCAGGATCAGAATTTGACACTCGCCTTGAGGGTGGACGAGCAGTCTCGCCGTGCGCTCGGACCGACTGCCGAGACTTTGGCCCCAACAGGGGGGCGCATCCGATAAAATCACAGGCCTTTAACCAGACCAGTTGTCGCACCAAGCGGCCGTCTCGTCTTCGCTGGCTGCCCCCAGAGTATCCCCGTCACTGTCGTCGTCGCAGCAGGTGCGTACCGACACCACCCTCCGCATCCGGTCGTATCTGACGCTTCACCTCGAGACCAGTTTACCTGTTCGTCACAATGCAGCAGACGTCGACGATTACCTCCGACAGCCCAAGCCCTTCCTCCGCCCCGAAATTTAGGGTGATTACATTGCCTGGCAAATTACCGCCGGGTGAGAAAAAAGCACTTCCTCGGTCTGATACGATCACTGTGGTCATTTGCCATTCGGAAACAAAGAATGTTCTCTCAGACATGAACGGAGGCGAGCATGGCACGATTGTTTTTTGTCCGGACGGATATGCCTTCCGACGGAAAGACCATTCCGTCTTCAGAGATGTCGAACCACATATTGGGAACGGGCGTTTCTCACTTTTCGGAAAAGTGGCCAACGAGGTATGCAAGCGCCTCAAACGGATGGATCAACTTAAGGACGTGGCATTTTTATTGCAGCAGTGTGCTCAACGTGCTGCTGATGGTCCCGCTGTCGACGCTCGCCCTCTCCAAGAAATATTTACCTTGCTCCAGCCTGTGGGAGATGGACCCGGAAAGTGGGAGCGACGACAGCGAGGTCGGTGCTTTGAACGCACCAAGTTGCGGTGGCTTTGTTTCTTGCCTTGGCTGTGGTTCGAACGGAGCAACAAAACTCGAAGTCAACCGGCTGCTTCGCGGAAGGAAGAAGGAGTGAGCGGTTTTGTCAGGCAAGAGGGTTTCTTTCCGCGATGGGCTCTCTGGAGAAAGAGACGAACACGTAACTGGATGCAAATCAATTGAGATACTGTCTTGGCTTCAAGAGCTCCGAACAGGCGTTATCGTGCAGGGACGCTTTGAAATGCGATGGCGACATTGCCTGGCGTAGCAGTGGCATCCTCGAGGGTACACGTAGCGAAATCCAATAAAACATGGGCAGTTGGCGCGCACAGGGATCTCAGTGATGATCCCGGCGTCGGAAAAATGGTATAATTGCCGAACACCCCTTTGGTCGGAGATGCGCCGCCCAGCTTTCGCTGTTCTCACTCTGGAAAGCACTTTTACCAGCTGACCTGTCGATAAAATTTCACGATGGTCGGAAGTCCCGATTATTCCGAAACCTCCATCCCTGAGGACCCGAGTACATTTTTCAATTTCTACTATTCGGAGCGTTTGTGCCTTGGCGACCTGAAGATGTGGGTCAAGCATGCCTGCCCCGGAATTGGGAGCATTTTCATCACCAATCTGCAGGCCTCACAACTGCTTGAGCGCACCGATTGCGAGCCGTCGATTGCCGAAGCGGTCCAAAACAACCCCGCTTTTTGCGACCCCATGATCATCGGCAGGGACTGCTATGTCACCTTTGTCGACCGAATTCCCAAGAGGAATGACTGTTGCACGACACGCGGCGCCTATTTGCGCGCGGTCGCAGAAATCGTTTCAATAGACGCGATGTTCGATACGCTCGACGAGAAGAAATTAGCATCCTATCTCGTTCGGAGCATGCGACGCGCGTGGAAGGAAAGAAAAAGACAATGCAGTGCAAGTCCGCCCAACGAGCCCCGACCGTCTGCTCGAATAGAAAACCTCATTCAGGATGAGTTCTGGGCCTTGTTTCCTAGTTGCCCGAACCCGACGCGGGCTCGGCGAAGAACTGAGATCCGACGAGGCTCATGATACGCTGCTTGGGAAAGCTGAAATAGTCCTTGACGAAACAGAGTGCCTTGTCTGGAATTTGATGCTTTTCAAACACCGCTCTTTTGCCCAAATATTGCGTTGGTCAAGTGCCGATATCGCACGCACTAGCGGTATCCTGGTCGGAGCCATTCAGCGGTCCTATTGGAAACAAGGCAACCGCTGCTATTGCACATTTCAGTGGATGAGGCTCCGCAAATCATTCGGCCCCTACGCTGCATGATAAAAGGCGAGTGCCGCAGCGCACTGGTGGCCACTTTCGCACACGCTGTGCCGACACTTTCTGACATTTCAGGCTCCGAAAGCCCACCTCATTGCCCATTGAAGCGACACCCGTTCACGCCTTTATTTCCTTGTGCATTCATGATTGAGAATGCATGCCTATGATCCCGTCAAGGATGCTGCCCGCAACGACAACGATCTTACCCACTACGGCGAGGTGGGTGACGACCTCGATACGGCGTCAGCGGTCTGGCAGCAGTCGCTGCCGCATTCGGACATCGCGGCACCCGCAGCAGAAGCACCATTCAGCTCCGAACAGTTGGTGCCTCCGCCAGCCAAGTTTGTGCCTCTCGACGACAATCAACTTTGGAAATGTGCCCACGAAATTGTTCCCCAAAGAAATTGGCCTATCAAATTCGATGACACGATGAACGCCCTTTTTCATTATCACCTTTACCAAGGATATCGTTTCCCGGAGGATTATCCCGATCTGAAATCGGTGAGGAGATTAAAAAATCGATGGAACACACCAGAAGTGGCCGGGGCGGAGACGCTGTGGGGAAGGCTGGCTTCGTATTTTGATCAAATAACGAAGGAGCGCAATCGTGCTTCTCAGGAGAGGGACACCGGATCCGGGTCAAGCGCGACAGCTTTTGCGGCGCACTCCTCAGAATGGCCCCAAGCACCGAACTGCAATCAATAAAAATCATCCTGTGGGATGAGTTGCCAGCCGCCGCTTGGTGTGTAATCGTCGCCGGCACATGTCGGCGCCGCCGTTCAGCGTTGGCGCTTCTTCATGGTGTTCTTTTCCTGCCCATTAGCGCTTACGCCAAGGCCCTGTCAGACCACGATCGTCTCCACCCGTCTCGCATTGTCCTTCCGTTGTCTCGCATTGTCTCCCGGTTCCCCACGGATGATAGCTGATCTTTGCTGTTTTCGGATCGGTGGGTGCAGTGTCTACTCCTTTTTGGGACCGCTGAGCCGTCGATGGCCAGGACCGTGCTGGTGGCGGCAGTAATCTTCCGGGTGTTTCCACTCGTCTCGCGTTGTCCATCTGTCGTCTCGCATTGTCCTGCTGCTGTGGGGCACTATTTGCCGACCCTCCCGTGCACAGCTGATCGCTCCTTTTTGGGCCTGTTGCAGCCCCTCCTCGGCTTGCAGTCAATCGGCAGACGATAATTACTTCAGGATTGGTTGCAACCGTTTAGCGATGCTTTTGATAACCTGTCATTGCCACACTCCTCCACCTTCCAAGCTAGCACAGCCAAGGTTTCCCCCTGATCGCGCAAGTTGACGCCATAAGCCACGAAAACCCCTCGTGGTTCCGGTTCCCGCTATTCTCCATAGTGGCTCCGGCGGGGCGGAAGAAGCGGCTCGCCAAGCCGCACCAACTCTGCATTGAACTCCAAGAAGGAAGGCATCTAACGCGTGACAATGGCAGGAGGAACCACGTGCGGGCTGAAGCCAATCATTTGAAGGTGGCGCTGCACTTAGGATTGATGCCTCTGCAACATCAGTCGTTGGAACACGCCTAATCTTATCAGTGTTCCGTTCCTGCTCAACACCGGGGCGGACCAACTGCCTGAACAGGCCAAGCGAGTTCCTGAGCTGTACAAGAATGATATTAGGGCCTCGTGGAGGCGTCTTCAGCAAGCCGACCGCTAAGCTCTCTATTCCTGTGAAGTATCATGCCGGTCATTAACCAGCACTCCTCTCCACCAGCTCAGCATCAACGCGCTGCACCGGCCGCTCAGCTCCCGTTGCCCGACGACGCAATAGAAGCTGTGCGTATGGGAAAGGCATGTTATCTCCAGCCGCCGCGACTGCAAATCTGACCGAGCTGTAGTGTTTCATCATCATTTCCGAGCCGGAAACTCGCCCATGGCTCGATGATGCGTCGCAGACATTTCTGAGGTTCATTCTACTCGCGGCCGAACGTCTGGCCCCGAAACGACATACCGTCGTCGACAACTGGCATAGATTGAAGCCCCTGCGCATCGACAGCCCGGCAGGGGATCCGTGCCTGTCCTCATGGCTGATTAGCCATTTGATCGTCGTCGTTCCGATAGAAGCACATGCCCCACTTACCGCTTGTTTCCCCAGCGCCACCTGGGTCTTTTATGGATCTGCCTGTCATGACCAGTATCTCGAGGTGGTGGAGATGTTCCTCGCTGTCTTGGACGATTTGCGAATAACGAGCGGACATGAAATGTATCGACAGCTGGAAGATCTCGATAAGCAGATGGCTCGGCGGCGGATTTCGGCTACCCTGAATAGAATGCTATAGTAGGACCTTTTGGTGTCTCTGCCTCATGAATGTACCCCACCCCGTAGTGTTCGACATCGTGCATTCTCTTAACTTGGAACCGTGTCCACATGTCATCTGCACCCTGGCTCGCGATCAAACGCTCAGACTTGCAAGGTAAGGACGTCTATCTTTCCCAATAGTTGACACGACAGGGGGACCCTGCCAGGAGTGCGCGCTCGACCTAATTTGGGCGGCTGTAGATCCCGAGCTCCCCGTCTCCACAAGGTGCGTGCCCATGGCGCGTCCTGCTGAACATCGGTTGTTCGCCAGCCAATCGCTTCGCAGGAAGTTTCAGTGGGTTCATGCCTGCGAAAGCGTGGGATATCACTCTCTCCAGGAGAGCTGCGCATATAAAAAAGGCTTGCCACGCTCCCTTCCTCATCTTCATTCTTTGAGTTTCCTTGACGATATTTCCCGTCAATACACTCCCATTCTTTCATCCTACAATCACGCCATGTCTCCCACGACGCCTATTTTGGACCTCAAGAGCTTCCTTCCTGAGATCATGCGTATTTCGGACCTGGCAAAATTCAAGAGCGCCTTTCGCCTCGTTGCCAGAGGCAAAATCAACGACGTCGCCGTCTTTTTTGTCCCCTCGCGCGCTCTCGTCCCCGAGGACGCGCTGCAGCCTGTGCCGGGTTACGTGCGTGTTTTGGTCGGCCCCTTCACCGAGAAGGAGCAAGCCGAGCTTGTGGCTCGCGATGATCAACTGGCTGTCTTCTCTCCACACTTTTGCAGCGCGGGAGGGAGTTGGGGACCCGAAACTTACTACGTAGACAATGATACCAAGACGACCAATTCGACGCTGGCCAACGTGATCTGGCAAATCTGGGACCAGCTTCATCAACAGATCGATGGGTCGCCCAGTAATGACTGTCGGAAGATGAAGGACAGCCCCAGATGGGAGCATCTCTGCTCGATACTCCACCAACTCCTCAGCGGTGTCATCGGGGTCACAGTTACTCGCGAGATCTCGATCTCAACGGAAGAGAGCTGCTCGGAGGTCGCGCCGTTATCGACCGCTCTCTGCGAGGCAACAGGGACCGATTTCTTGGACAGTTATTCAGAGCGATCGGATGCCTGTCCCTGCGACAAACAGAAGAAACTGCCTTGCCGCATCGATGTGCTGCCGACGCCGGACAACGAGAACCTCGGGGCTGACGATACCATGTCTGAATACCGGCCTTCCATGGCGACCTTTTCCTCACTTTGCCCGGGCACGCCAATTTACCGCCCAGCATCGTGGGACACCTTCGAACATCAGCGCCGGTGGTCAGACGCGTCCACGATTTGCGGCAGCGAACTAGAACCCGAGAAGCTCGAGAACAAGGGAGCCTTGCTGCCAGCATCGCCGGCAGAGATGGCCGGTCTTAATTTCGAGGAGCAGCGCCTGAGCTTTAGCGTCATGAGGCCGCCCACGCGACAGAAGCGCCGGGCAGGTTTGAGGCAACTGTTGAAAATACTGTGGTGTTTGTAGTCTAGTTTCAATTCCACTCATCCTATCCTGCGCCGGCGACCCCTCACCCATGCCGGGAAGCCTTCAGGCATCTTCATGTTCACTCGTGAAGTTATCTTGCCAATGCCGATCATGTCCTGACTTCAATCGCGCACAGCGTTCCTGGCCTGTAATATGAGCTGCTAATCAAGGAGGGCGTTTGGCAAGTCATGATCCAGGATAAAGTCGGTTACGTGAGTTCGCCCCCGTCAGTCAGGTCCGTATGGAGGATCAGACGCGGAGAACCGATGCATAAGGTTGGCCTCTGTTCCACCCAAGAGGATCCCATCCAGAACATGTGGCGGCTTTCCCTGAATGTGGCGACCATTGTGGCGCAGGTCTCATTGCAAATGTATAAGACCCGGTTACTCCCATGATTTGCCAACCTTCCCCCCTCACTTCCCCGCCATCGCTCCTTCCTCAAGCGCATGCATACCCGATTGAGTTGTCCAAGGTCGCTGCCGCTCTGCTATCTTCATCCACGACATCGCTTTTTAAGCTTGCAGTCTGTGACACCAGCGCCAACTTTCCGTAGCCGCTGCTCATATCTGCTGGATCTGGTTCTGCGCGGTCTTCAAGATGCCTGGGCACGCGGAACGATCACTTCTCGGGGCTGGCGATGACCAACCGGTAAAGCACTCACCGCCTTTGCGCGCATGGTGCTGATATTGAACAGGAAAACTCTCCTCCCGCGGCACGGACCGAGGATAATGACTGCCCTTCGGGCTCCCCTCAAGGCGAGAAGGCCATCTCAGCGGCCGAACAACCGTGGCCCATTGTCAAGATCGAGAACACGCAATCGCCTCTCTGCGCTTCAACCGCGCTCAAGCCCTTTCAGAATACCCCCGTCTCGGTGGGTAGCGGTGAAGGCTGTCAGGGGGCGATCACTTATATCAAGTCCGAGGGGGAAGATCAGATCGCGCTGCCGCCGAGCCCCGTCAGCTGCAATACTGATCTCTGGCCTGCGAACGCCGGGCTTTCTCATCAGACCACAAGCTCTCAGACAAGGGGGCCCGACGGTCTCAAACTTGTCACTGAAACGGAATACCAAGAGTATTTCCATGATCTGATGCGCAGATATAAGCAAGACAAGCGAAACCTCGTTCCCGATAGCCTCCCCTCTCTCAACTCGACCATCATTTTCCTCCGCACGGGTCAGGCGACAGAGAACCTGAAGGGAGGTGGCGAAGAGTGGGCGAAACGTGACACGAGCCGCTCTTCCATTTACATAAACGAAAGATGGCGTCAGATCGAAATGATACTAATTTCCAAACGCTTCATCGAACACGATAAGGCGATTGGCTCGGGCAAAGTTCAGCTCATGTGGCTAACCAATTTTCTATCGACCGCGTTGACAACGCCGGCTTGGAATTCGAAACACGACAAACGTTGGCTGGGCTTGTCCTGGACCTCACGCGACCCTTTCGTCTTGTCTGTAATCGACGGAGCCGACCGGCTCGACCTTTCATTCAGCAAGCGGATGTCTTATGTTGCACCCTCCGGCGAAAGCACGCAGCGGACTTTTTACGCCAATGCGGCCAATGTGTACATTGGCGAGCTAGATATCAAACCGCCCTGCGGCAGTAGTATTTTTTTCGGCTGGAGCGGCTGTATCGTCAGCAAACCCGAAGCTCCGCTCCTGAAGTACACACAATGTGCGTGCTTGCCGCCTTTCCGGATCATTCAGGAGACACTCGGCCATTGGAAGCTTCTCAACCACGAGGAGTGGCAGGTCATATACGAATGGCTGGTGTTCGGGTTCAATCTCTGCCTGAGATTTAAAGCGGTCACAAAATTTAATCTCCTGCTCGCAAGGAAGGATGGCGATCTTAAAAAGGCGTTCCCATCTGTCGACAATGCATCCCTGAGATGGCAGGAACTGGATTTGGGGGAATGACAAGCCAAATTGAAGGGACGAGAAAGACAGATCGAAGGCGCTGCCGCGAGGATCGCATTTAGATGTCGGAAGCGGAAAACGAACGAGCGGATGAGACAAAGTGGCAGCTGTCATCTTTATTTTCGCAACTAGGCAATGGAGGTGCGGTTTGACATGGCATGCATAGGCCACAACAGACAATTTTCTCGGGTTGCCGGCGGCAGCGACGGAAGAAAAGGCATGAATCGCGAACATATCTGTATGACAGGGACCGAATAAGTTCCTTCATGTTGACACGAGTGAACTCACGAAGGTTGACTTCTCTGGCGAGCGAAAAATTCCGACCTTTTCAGGTCTCCAAGATGCGGCAGAGTGGCAAAGGACCGTGCGACCGGTGTAAGTCTATCAACGCAACCAGCGAGCTGCATCGACTTTACGGGCATGGAGCGGCCCGACTAATCTTGCAGATTGTTGAGGCTTGCAGGCCCTGCTCCATAGAAGCGGCTCACCGCCCCAGCCTCGCCGCCGCGGTGACACTTAAAGAAGAGTGCAACAACCCGCACTCCCTCCTGCGTCTCAATAACTGCTTCTCCCTCCATCATTTTTTCCGCTCACGACATCCGGGGAGCCCCGTGACAATCAGCATCATGGCCGAAGATGTCCCCGTCATTTTCCAACTTGATGACCAGGGACCGCTCCCACTCTGCATGACCACATTCATTGGTTTCCAACGACAATCCTCGGCAATTGGATCCCTTTGCTCCGATACCACGCATTTTGACATCGATGAGGAGGAGAACGGAACTGGATTGGAGAAGACAAACCAAACTACGGGAGAAGGCGATGGTCCGGCGAAGGAACAAGGCGCCTTTCAACTACCGTCGGCAGTAGACGAGGCGGATGACGGCATGCCGGCTTCAGTCAACCCACAATCATCGCATCAACCTGCCAGTGCAACCGCGAGCCCGCAACCGCGGCGGGCCGGCTTGTCTGTCGACGCCTCTCAGTCTTGCGAGCCTGACGTAACGGAGCCCGAGAGAGATCTGTATGGGTGCGGCGCCGAGATGTCGTACCAGGGAGCGAAAAGCGAGTACATCAAGGTCTATTTGGCGCCGCTGGGGGAGTGTTGCGGCGAAGCGCCCGAAGACGTCATGATTGATGAGCGCGAAGCATTGGTTCGCTGCCGACCTGAGCCGGTCATGCCCGTGCCGGTGCGGCCGTGGTCACCGTCGGCTTTGCAGGCGCTAGACCGCTGGGGAAGGGAGATGGACCATGGCGATGGCGGTCCGAGCGATGTATCTTAAAATGGAGTGTTGGCGCCGGCCTTTGAAGAGACCATACTGTTGCAGTCAAATCACGTGCATGGCCGTCCAGCGTGTCCGCAGGTACGGACGATAAGCCGATCATCGCCTCATGGTCCGGATCTTTGAACCTAATGCGGTCAGGTTTGTGCAAGGCGTCTTGATTTGGGCTCGGGGCCAGTGCGATCTCCCTCCATCGGGGAGCAGGATTGTTCGCTTCCACAGCCTCGATGAAATCCCATGCGTCTATTGAACCCAACGTTGCACACTTGGATCCAAATGTACTTTCGATGCTCCCGCATCTCCTCGTAGACTGAGTTCAGCTACCGCAAGCGCAGATTCTTTTCTCTTGCATCAAGCAGTATGCTCATCCTGGGCCTGTTGAGGATTTCCTCGCGTGTGTACTGGTATCCGACGGAGTACGTCCCAGTTGGCCTGGCGATGGAGGAAAGCTTTCCATTAATGACTTTGCGGAGAACATGTTTCTCGGGCAGCATCTCGAAATCAACATCGCTTCAAAAACCTTGCCCCATCGACTTTGCAAACCGGTTCCAATCGTGAAGGGAGATCATCTTTTCCCTTGCATCCGGGACGGTGTCGAGCTCAATCGTCCTAAACCCCGTCTCGTACAGCCCCGCCAGCCGAATGTACGAGAGGAAGAAATGTTACCCGAACATGCCCATCATGGCACCCTCCTCCAAATATCCGGTTTGAGGCGGATGGCGCCATATACCTCGTCAACGGTCGCACGCTAAAATTGAAACAACTGGATCCAAAGATCCCGTACGACTGGCTTTTCTAAACGCCGGGCTTCCTCAAACCGCATTGAATGTGGAGTGGACTGGGCTATGACCGGCGACCCGGATGCGGTTCTGCGATATTTGAAGTTCGGTGAAAGGCAAGAACCGCCCGACGGCCACAATCATGAGCCTGCCAACCAGGACAATTTCGATTTCGCCCAGCCGGACGTTGCCTCGTCCAAGAACGGTGTGCAACAATTGGCTTGGACGTTGAGCCGGATCGTAAAGCCTGGAAACAGAGCTCGGGCCATGTTTCGCCCAAGGCGCAGCCGAGCCGCATAAGATCCGTCGGCAAGGCTCTACGTCATCTCCGTAAGGGTGTGACCCAGGTCGGAAGCGGAAAGCTATTTCCTGTCTGTCGTGTTAAGTCGGTGAAGGCCTTCACAGCCTTAAGGTCTTGGGAGCATAGTGAGGCTCTGCTAAAGCAGGTGTAATTTCGGTCAGGTGCTGTCTTGCGCAGTAAGGCGACAAGACTGAGGCTGTGCTCTCGGTGAGCGCCCGATGAGGCTTCAAGCCGCGGGTAGCTCCACAATGGACAATGTTCGACTGAGCCGCCATTTCGGTGCCTGGCCGCCTTGCCAAGCTATAGTACAGCGGGGCGGATTTTCGTGCGGCGGAAAGGAGTGAAACTGAATTCGTAGCTGCAGGAATGCCCTTTGAATGAACATAGAGCTTTTTCCGTATAAAGTCGCGGAATGCCGCCGAGAGTTTTGACACCAAGCTCCCATTTCGCCCTAGAAAGTATTGTCGGCTATTTCGCCCTCGCCCACCATGTCCGCAAGCAGAATTCTCAGAGATGTCGCAAAGATAGCCGTTATCATTCTCAGCCTTGCCAAGGTTTCGGAAACGCTCAGTGATCTCCAAGACAGCCGGAAAGAAACTCGACGCCGCAGAGACCGCGATAGCAGGCATAAAGGGAATGCCCGCCGGTGTTAAAGAGAGCCTGCAATGCCATTATTGGCGGAGCGAATTGTTGTCAGCGTATGTGCCCATCCCCACGACTAAGGGAAAATAAATGCCAACTCATCGGCAGGACTAAATAATGCGGAAACCGCCATCTATGCGAAATAAGTCGGCGTTGTCTATTAGCGGCATTCGTTGCCGACTTTACCAGTTTTCTTGTCTCGCGAATGAGGGTTAGGGTTGGGGTTGGGGTTAGGGTTAGGGTTAGGGTTGGGGTTAGGGTTGGGGTTAGGGTTAGGGTTGGGGTTGGGGTTGGGGTTAGGGTTGGGGTTAGGGTTGGGGTTAGGGTTCGACTACCAGTTCATATATCCTGCCATGCATGGGAGACTGCGCTTCCGCGGGACTTGGAAAAGTGCCTGCCATGGTCTCAACATGGCTCCCATGCATGGGAGACTGCGCTTCCGCGGGACTTGGAAAAGTGCCTGCCATGGTCTCAACATGGCTCCCATGCATGGGAGACTGCGCTTCCGCGGGACTTGGAAAAGTGCCTGCCATGGTCTCAACATGGCTCCCATGCATGGGAGACTGCGCTTCCGCGGGACTTGGAAAAGTGCCTGCCATGGTCTCAACATGGCTCCCATGCATGGGAGACTGCGCTTCCGCGGGACTTGGAAAAGTGCCTGCCATGGTCTCAACATGGCTCGCCGATGCACCGAGAAAATGCGTCTGAACAGCGGCAGACAGAACACTACTGGAATGAAAACCGTTCTACCTCAAACTATTGACTAGACTACATGTTCATACATCCCGCCATGCATGGGAGACTGCCATGCCATGCGAATGGGCGGACGCTTGCACATGGGAGACAGCGCTTCCGCCGGAACTTGGAAAAGTGCCTGCCATGGTCTCATCAAGGCTCGCCGATGCGCCGAGAAAATGCGTCTGAACAGCGGCAGACGGAACACTATTGGGATGAAAACCGTTCTACCTCAAACCATTCCGCCAATAACCCCAACTTATACAGTCGCGATCTATCACCGAGGTCTTGGGCATTGTCGGTACGGGGGCCGTGCACGATCAAATGCAGATACGGATCGTCGGTATTCCAGTGATCGACGCCGACCATGCGACCTTTGTTCCGAGATTTTTTCGACCAGCGCCATTCGCTCGCTGCTTTCTAGGTAGAGAGATTTTGGGAGGTGATGGCCGTGATCAATCCTGCGAGCCGGCAGGCCTGCCATACGCAGGCGACTGTTGCTGGGAGACCGCTTTGGGGCTGCGAGCGGAAAGTCCGCTGTGGATGTCAGAAAGACTAATCGGACCGGAGAGAATGACGGACCTCAATGCAGAGCAATCGTTTGAGGTAGGCCAAGGTCTCGTCTCATATCACCTTCAGTTGGAGGGCGGCGACCGGTCGGCAGATCGGCTTGAGAAATAGCGGGCGGGCGTGGTGCCCAGCGCCTTCTTGAACATGACGATGAAGGCGGTCGGGGACTCGTAGCCGAGATCACTCGCTACCCTCTGCACCGACGCGCCGCTGGCGAGTTCGCGCAACGCCATGACGAGATGCAACTGTCGCCGCCAGCGGCCGAATGTCAGTCCGGTTTCCTCGACCATCAGTCGCTTGAGGGATCGCTCGCTCATAGCGACATGTGCCGCCCAGTCCGCAAGTGTACGGCGATCGCTTGGGTCATCCGTCAAGGCAGCGGTGATCGCGTTGATCTTGGGATGGTGGGATGCCGGCAGAGACAGCGCCTCAATCGGCATCTGCGCCAGTTCGTCCAGCATGACCCTGACCAGACGCTCAATATGGTCATTCCCGGCTAAATCGACCGGCACGTCTGCCAGGCGCAGGATCAACTCCCGCAGCATCGGCGAGACAGAAAGGGTGCAGCACTCCATTGGCAGCGCCGCTGCGCCGGGCTCGACGAACAGATATGAGAGATGGGCGTTGGACGTGGCCTGGTTGCTGTGAAGAATGCCCCCCGGTATCCAGACGCCGCAATTCGGTGGAACAATCCAGAGGGCGTTCTCCGTTCTGCAGGTGACGGCACCGTGCAGCGCCATGACAAGCTGTCCCTGGCGATGCTGGTGCAGCGGCACTTCCGCCTTGTACTGGCTGAAGTCGAGACGCACGGCGAATGCCGTGCGATCCATGGTATTGGGATCGCACTCAGCATAACAGCTCCGCAACGCTTCGGAAGATTGGCCTGATTTAGAGATCATATGGCATTATCTCCAAATTCGACAGGCCTGCAATAGGCTACCGTTCAATGATCAATCATGGAACGGAGTGTGTTATGAGAATTGCTGTCGTTGGTGCAACGGGACGAGTTGGGGGCAAGCTTACCCGAACCCTTTTGAGCGCCGGGCATGAGGTAAGGGCCTTGTCTAGAGGTGGTCCGGCGCTGGAAGAGCTGGTTTCGCTTGGCGCTGAGCCCTTCATCGGAAGCTTTGATGAAGGGACGGGTGATTTCAAAGCCTTTTTCCGCGACGTCGATGCCGCGTTTCTGATGGTCAAGACAGACTGGAGCAAGATCGAGACAGACTGGAAAAGCTTCGAGGATCATTATCCAGTCGTGGCTCAGCGTTTTGTCGATGCGCTTGAAAAGTCCGACGTC
Source organism: Rhizobium sp. NLR22b (assembly GCF_019685295.1). NCBI lineage: Bacteria > Pseudomonadati > Pseudomonadota > Alphaproteobacteria > Hyphomicrobiales > Rhizobiaceae > Rhizobium > Rhizobium sp. NLR22b. The sequence goes on along the minus strand of NZ_JABDWM010000021.1, from coordinate 79,100 downwards.
AAGCTGGCCGTGACCCTGACCGCCATGGGATCAGAGGTCAACGCCGAGACCGGCCATTTCAAGGGGTTCCACCATCTCGAGACCAAGCTCAACGAACTGGGCTCGATTGATCTGGTTCATCTGCGTGGCGCCTGGTTCATGGAAGATACGGTTCAGTGGATCAGGCCGGTTGCCAAATATGGCCGCATTGGGTGGTCCTGCTTGCCGGATCTGAAGATGCCATGGGTGGCAATCGATGACATTGCATGGCTGGCTGCCAGGGAGCTGACCAATCCAAGAGGCAGACACCGGGTCGACCTCGAGGTAGGTTCTGAAGACATCTCCATGAATGAGCTGGCCGCGATCATCAGCGCTCAGATCGGCAAGCCGGTCGGCTATCGCTACATCGACACGAAGCGCGAAGAGGTGAAGGCCGAATTCATCGGGCGGTTCGGGACGCCGGAAAAATGGAATTACGACGTGCTGACGACTGAAGCCCTGAACAGCGCCCTCGTCAAGTTCCACGGGCAGCATGAGGATCGCCCGCAACTGCCGACCACGATGGAAGCGTTCATTCGCGATGTCTGGAAGCCACGCTACCTGGCAAACGCGGCACCTCGGGAAGATGAGCCGGAGAGCTTTGCTCTGTGGTGCGCGAAGAACGAACCGCCTCGCAGGCTGCTCATTCCGGCTTTCTGCAGTCTCCATAGCGTAGATCCATAGCCGACGCTGACGAGGCGATGCGACCGGGGAATGGCAGGTTCCGGGTGGTCCCGGGACCGCCCGCTGTTCCAAATGAAGCCGTGTTCCTGCGGAAACTCTTTCTTTATCAAGACCGCATTTCTGGGGTGGAAGGTCTTGGTGCTGATGACGCAAGGACTGCCGTTTCCGACCAGGATCGAGATCAGCCGTCGTTGACGGTTACCGCATCCTAAGATGAAAGGCCCGTCTTTTCGTCCCTTTTGACGACGCGTTCGTAAATCTTGCTGGCGTCGATTGCAGATCGCGAGGTTGCTTCGGAAGGATATCGGTGGGGGCCTCCTCGAATGGCTGAGGCGGGTAGCAAGAGATTTTATGCCTTCAGCTCAGCGCTTGCTCGACTAGAAAAAGCGTTGCCAAGTCGAGTGCCATCCTCGGGAGCCAAACTCGTTCGCTGACCTGAAGCAGCAGCTCCCGTTCGGACTCCTCCAGGAACCAATGGGCAGGACGATTGCCGCGGTCTTGGGTAGACCCATACCGGTTGTGCATGGACGCGAGCCGAACCGGCAGCTGGCCGTTCAGCTTTGTTCACAAGGCTAGGAGATCCTGGAACCCCCTTCTCGTCAGTCGGTGTATACTTGTCGGCGAGGATCGACCGGCATGCGGTTGCCGCCAATTGTCCAGAAATCCGACCAGCCGGCAGTCCGGCTCCAAATCTCGGTACGGTCTGCGAAGCCTCCAGCCGGGTCCTCAAGAATGGGAAACGGTATGCTTGCCGGGTACGTGAACCTGGCGGGTCGATCTCCATTACAGCTGCAACGGGAACCAAATTGACTTCTAGTTTGGCAGGTTCAGTATCTCGGAGCCATTTGGGGCACGATGTTCTGACATGAACCAACACATGCTGAGAAAACAATGCTATACTTCAAGACAAAGGTTTTACATTCACGCATTGAAGGTCGCGGACTTTTCGCGCATGAGACGATCCCTTGCGGATCGATCGTAGGCAATCTGATCCACGGCCGGCGCTATATTTCCGAAGCGGGATATTCCGAGGCTCAACGAAACGGGGACGAGAGAGTCATCCACACTGGTCTACGATATGCAGGAAACCTGTTTATGTACTCATTGCCTCGGCACGGTAAGTTTCGGACTGAAAACGAGCATTTCATCAACCACAGCGAGGATGCGTCACTGCTTTACCATTGCGGCACGCTGTTCGCCTTGAGGACCATCTTTCCGGGCGAAGAAATGACCGCAAATTATAAGTACTTCCTGGCCGAGGGGGACATCACGTCGTTTCGGGATGCTAAGACTGGCAGACCGGTACAAGGTCTTGACGGCTACCGTGCGATGCAGACGTCGATGCTGGAGCTTGCGGTCCTTCTGTCGTCGGAAGGGTTTTCAAAGAGCTTTGAAAATTCCTCGAACGTTGGCGACACCGGCGCCGTGGATTGGCATAATGCCGGCGGGAACAGTTATTCAGATGGCTCCGGCACGAGGCATTGAAAGAAGTATGCGGGCTTAGGCAATCGCCTCCCGCTGCTTGTAAGTTGCTGCGAACCTGGCGATATCCATGGTGGCGATCAGTATGGCCACTACTCGGGTGAGGCGTTGGTCGGAACCCGAGATGCGTCACGTGACGGCGCGATGCCGACGGGCAGAGATCCCCACCGTTGCCCAAGGCTGATGGCGAGACCCTGATGTTCCTTCAACTCTGGCGGAGTCCGTCATGCACCGGGAAGCGGATGGATGAAGCGTCGACGGTTCACGGAAATGCAGATCGTTCGGATCTGATGGCGCGAGAGAATGGGCGACGACAGCTGATGGTGCCTCAGATGTGGCTCATAAACCGCTTAAAGAATACGAGGCTCTCCCAAACCGGAAGGGAAATTGATCCTGACGTCACAGACTGTTACCATTACACTTTCCATCATTCATCCTAAGCGGTTATCGTTCTTGACAAGCCTCGCCTCCCTGCAGCACCTGCAGCCCTGGGGAGCGGTTTCCAAATCGGCTCAAGTGAATAAGCCTCGGCGAGCTCGATATAAAGCCGCCAAGTCCTACGGTCTCGCCTGCGCCTATCCTCGTCTTGCGCCAAGCCGATCATGTGTCGGCGCGCGTCAGCCCCATACCGAGCGGTATCGCATCCAGTCAACGCCCGTGGGAGCTCCCCCGCAAGGGGCGCAGATCGAGCTTTCTGCGGGGAGGCGTATTGGCCCATCGTTTGGATAGATCGGCAGTCGGAGGTTTCGTCGGAATGGCATTCTCATTGTGGCAATCGCCACCCATATGTGAAGCTGCGCCTGTCGGCCTCATAATGGCGCCATGAGATTCCGGCGAAGCCTGGTACCTTTTTAGCCGTTTGATGCGCTCTCCCGGGCCGTCCGCGGCAAGTCGCGTTGGTTCCAGCCCTAAAACTCGCTCCGGCGCATCATTTCGCTCCTCCACATCAACCACCTTCCGTTTCTGCCCTGCGACTTGTCCGGGTAATCCATCTCGCACCTTCAGACTGGCCATCGCGTTGATCAGGGTCTTGTCAATATCCACAAGGAATTTTGATGCCGGAGGGCGGTCGTCAATCCGACCGATGTTCTGGGCAAGAGCACAAAGACGCTCACCGGGTTCCAGTTTGCTTGCGACGAATAGCGCGGTGCGATCACGGTGGCGTGTCAATGCGACGTAGCTGATATTGGCACGCCAGTGATCAGTGTGGAGGAGATAGGTCTGATCGAGCGTCTTGCCCTGTCCACGGTGGATCGTGCCAGCATAGCCATGGCTGAAGCTCTTGAAGGCAGCAGTATCAAAAGTGATGTCCCTTCCATCATCTTGGCGAACCGTCAGGTGCGATCCGTCGATCGACTGAACCGCTCCGGTTCGGCCTTTGTACAGTCCCAGGGGCTTATCGGTGCCGGTGAGCTGCAAGCGATCACCGATGGCAACCAAAATAGTGCGACCGGCTGCGGTTTTGAACGCGTGATCCTCACGGAGTCGGCCTTGCTGGCGCCAGACTTCCCGTAATTTCATGTTCAGCCTGTCGACCTCGGCATTGGTAAAGGCGAAAACCATCCGGGTTTTTTCCGGCGCTGTCTCGTTGTCCCTGGCCCAGGTTTCAACCAGACCGCGGCGTGCACTCTCCAGGTCCTGGCGCCAGTGGATAAATTCGAGCTCGTCGAGAATTTTAAGCGCTTTCTCCCACTCGCCCTTGTGCATGTGATTGAACGCGCGCTTCTGCGCATCATCCGGCACCCGGAACACTTCATGCAATTCGGCGGCGCAGTGAAAATCCGCCAGCGTGCCAAACATGCCGCCGCGCTCGATGCTGGGCAGCTGATGGTCATCGCCAGCCAGAATCACCTTGGCGCCCGCTTTGCGTGCCTCATGCAGCAGCGCGGCAAGCTTCTCCGTCGATAACATGGCTGCCTCGTCCACCACCACGACGGGCTTGTCTTCCCATGTGCTTGCATCATTTTCGAGCCTTGCCAGCTCGCTGTCGACCGTGTTGGCTTGAGCAAAGCCAGCCGTCTGTCGCAAATCCTGAACGACATCATTTGTGAAGGACAGGGCCAGCACCCGTCGGCCTGCGTTTTCATAGGCCTCGCGAACCAGGGCGAGCACCATCGTCTTTCCGGTGCCGGCCTCGCCCCTGAGCACGGCAAATCCTTCCGCTCCCGTCAATTGGGTTACAGCTTGCTTCTGCTCTTCATGGAGAAACGCGTGTCTCTGCAGAAGGCTCTCACACTGATCTCCCCCAACACGATGTTGACGCATTTCGGAAAGGGCGTCGGCGTCGCCCATGAGTTGCCGCTCTTGAGCGAGAACGGATCGGGTCGTGAAGCGCGTTGCGGCATCGTTTCTCTCTAAAAGAGAGATGACATCTTCGTGCCGGAGTATTTCCCCGGTAAGTTCCTCTCGTGTCTGAGCGGCAGTAATCTCCATTTCCAGCAAGCTGCCATCAATGTCATGCTTGCTAAAAGTCGAACGCTCCGCCGTCAACTCGTCCGTCACTTTCCCTACGAGGACAGCCCTAGTCGTATAGCGCGTTGTTGCGGCACCGCTTGTCTCTGAAAGAGCGAGGATATCTTGGTGCCCGACTATCTTCTCGATTAGTTCCGCTCGCATATCGGCGGCAGTAATGTTCATTTTTGACAAGGCGCGATCAATGTCATTCCGGCTAAAGCTCCAGCGGTCTGTGAGCAACCCTTTGGTAACTTTTTCCACGATCGCATCGGTTTCAAGTGCATCAAGATCGATCCCATCGAGAAGGTCGTCACCGTAATCGCTCTCCGCCTTGTCCATTTCCATCGGGTCGATCATTCTCACTTCCCACTCTGTGCTATCGGCCATGGAAATTCCCCTCACTGCAACCCGTGAGACGGCTACCCCTGCCGCGGCTATCTGCTTCCCAATCAATGCAATGCTTCTTCGCGATATCTCCAGCGGGCAGTCGCCGGATAAGGTCGAGATCCGTGGATTCGCAGAACGGTGGAACATGCTCGACGCTCAGCATGTCCATTCGATCGGCAGACCGCAGCATCGGCTGGTCGGGCGGCACGGTCTGCAGGAGCTTGCGACCCGTGCTAAACACGCTCGCGCTCTTCTTCGTTCTGCGTTGGCATGACGGTTGCTCCAGAATGCCTTTATCAAGGTATTCGATCGTGCTCCGACGATGGTCGCGCAACAAGATGAGTTGTATTTCAATCGCAATAGTGGGACGGAAGCGTCGCCGTTTCTAGCGGGCTGTAGCCTCGAGTCCTCTGTGCGGGCTGCGTATGGAAACAGCGAGGCGAGCCACCCTCACCTCACGACCTCGGCGTTCGCCTTACATGAGTCACTTCATCGTTTTTATGCTCGCCCGTTTCTTCGAAGTTTGAATGCGCCAGCTATTTCGCTCAATAGATGTTGGCGGCGACCGCCTCTCCGTCCAGCAATTTATCTCACCCCTCGGGATCGCAACGTACAGAAATTTACCGCCCCTTAAATGCAGTGAAGCGTTGCACAACCTCCGTATTTCGCAGACTATTTCAATTGTAACTCACTCATAATTGACAAGAGCTCTGTCGTAACAATGTTTCATCGCGCTATTCAGCAATTAATTCTACAAGAAGACCACATGGTCTTGCTCCTGCCCGATTCAGGTGGACCGTTCCAACCGGCGAGGCTAGCGCGACGTATTTGATGCGACCTGACCGCAGTTCGGCAGCGCAGGATGGGATAATCTAATGTCCAACGAAATGAACCTACTGTCGCCCACGCGCCACGAGTTCCAGACGCCGGCAGGGCGGGCGGTATATACAGCGGAGCATGGCGAATCCGCGCCATTTCACTCGGTGAAACATTGCTATCGCGCCGGCATGCCGCAGCTGAGTTATTTTGGACTTGCAGAAAACTGGTTGCTCAAGGAGTGCGGCGATCGTCACTGGGCGATGCTGGCAATACACAGCGGGCGACGGGTGCCAGAATTCATCGCCGACAACAGCAACCGAGCGTATGCGGCCTTCACGGCGGTCCGCCTATATGCCTGCACATTCCAAGAATTACGGGAGAACGACGAGTTTGACATTCGGACGACATTGCATCGCGTCGGCGCGACACGCCATGTCAGCGAGCACCAGATCTTGCGGGGCGATACGCTTTACGGAAAGTTGACCATGGCATCAATGTTCGTCATGCGCAACGAGGCAGGCAACAACCGCACAGTCACCCGTGCGACGCTTGCCAGCCTCGCCGGCGAAGTAAGTCCGGCACCGGAAGCCGCTTCGCAGATGTTCCTGCGCAGCAAGCAACTCCGTTCAGGGGAGGTGCCGCGTGACTGGCTAGTTGGCGAGCAACAGCAGCCCCCCGAGGCGCGGGCTGAATTTATACCTTGCCCCCACAACGACTTTAACGGTGCAGGTTTTCTTTACTTCGCAAGCTTCCAGGCATTCATTGATCGGGCTGAGTGGCAGCGGCATCGATTTGCAGATCCACCAGCCCTGTCAAGCCGCGAGTTATTCTTCTACGGAAACATCAACGTGCAAGACACGCTCGCTGTGACTTTCTTGCATGAACGCGTGGATGGCCACGGTTTAACACACTGGGCTGAGGTGACGCGAGGAAGCGACGGGCAAAAGATTGCCGATATACTGACAAAAAAATGCTGGAGGCGGTGATGATAGAGCTGATAACGGCGAGCGCGCGAGCTGAGGACTGCACGTCAGAGCGAGCAACGCGCACCCTGTCGAGAGTCTGGAGTGCGACCAGACTGAAGCGAAGCGTCGCAAACCAGGGCAAGCCAAATTGGATGAACGCGGCTACAGCCGCGACGACTTCGGCCGCTAGCTGACTTGCCAAGGGAAGGTCTGGTTTTCCGCTCGCATCGGTAGTGCCCAGCTCATCAGCCGCGAACGCTCGTTTTTCCCGACTTTCAGTGCCGTCATCCGCATTCGAGACGGCGAAGTGTAAAGGCAGAATGCATCAGGCTCCGCCGCAGGCGCAATGGATCGATGCTTCAGCGCCGTATCTCTCCGCCTGCCGCAGCAATTGGCCGGCGAGCCAGAACATGTTTCATCGGTAACCTGCTTTCCGTCGAAGCATTGCCTTTTGAGAGGTAAGCTCTCTGGACCAGTTCCATCATCGGGAATGGAGAATTCCGTTGCCTCTGCATGCAACCGCCGCTGCATCCAACGACAGCAGCCCACAGCTACCGATCATGGAAACAGGACGGCAGGACGATGTCCGCCGCGTCGACAATCGGCGGTCGACGCTTGTCAGGCTTCCCCCCGAAATACAGGAGAACGTCCTTCTGAACCTGGTGACGGATGACCCGCAGGAAACCGTCAGCAATCTGAACCGCTTCAAGCGGACATGCAAAGCAAACGAGCAGTTATTTAACAGCCCTTCGAAGCTGGGAAGGATCTATTCCCATCTGACCCGAGCAAGCGAAATCGCCGCCGAACTCAGCGACAGTCTGTGCGATGTCCGTCGTTCAAGGCTGAGTGGCGACCTCATCGGCGCTCATGGTTGGTTGCTCGGCCTTCTTCCATCCCGGCGGCGCGGCGAACTTGTCAGGGCGGCTCTTGCTCTTGAAGATCCCGATGAGAAGGCCTTTGCGATCGCCGGACTTGCAATTGGCCTGCGTTATCTGAAGCGGGAACAACGGACGGCTCTCGTCAAGGCCACTCTCGACATCGCAGATTCCGGTGCCAGAGCATGTGCCATAGGCTTGCCGCCCACGGGGGATTATATGACAGTTCCCGCTACAGGCCTGGGATTCAGCCTAGGATATCTGACAGTGCAGGAACGCAAGGCGCTGGTCAGGACTGTCCGCAGGACGGAGGATCCCTCCCACAGGGCTATGGGGATCGCAGCCCTTGCGCCGGGATTCAAGCACCTCGAGCCGGAGCAAGTCCAAAATTTGGTGAGAATGATCTACGACCCGCAGCACCCGAGAGCCCTCGGCCGAGGGCCTGCATCCAAAGCAATTTGGGGTCTTGGCCCGGGGCTCAAGCATATAGCTCGGGACCAACGCAGAGAACTTCTCGCCGTCGTCTGCGACCGCACCCACCCCTACGCTCCCCTCGATGATCTGGACAAGGCCAAGGCAATGAGTGCATTCGGGTCCGTGCTGGCACATATAAGCCCTGCCGAGCGTACCGATATATTCAACATGATCGCGGATCCGAACCATCCGAACGGGCTGGCGAACTCCGATTGCCGTGCAATTGTGATGGCCGCATGTGGTGCTGGAATCAGCCATTTCACCGCAGACGAGCAAAGGACTCTCCTCGACATGATGATCGTTCCTGTGGGGGATGCGCCCGAAACAGACAGAGCTTTTCGAAGCAAGGCCGTCTCAGGTATCGGCCCTGGTCTGAGGTATCTGCCCACCAAGGCGCGCCACGAGCTCATGAAGAGGTTTCTCAGGTCGGAGCAGACGAACACGCTGATCAGGTCAGGAGAGGCGATAGGAGGAATGGGAATGGGGTTAAGAGCCTTGAATGTGCGCTATGGCAAGTCTCTCGTGAGAGCAGCTCTCGCCTGTGAGGAGCGCCAGAAAGCCATTGCCATTGCCGGACTGGGCCAGTCAGCCGATTTCCTGGAGGAAGGTGACTTCCTTGAGCTTGTCAAAGGTGCACAAGCACTTCCCTCGACCCGTTTCGAGGTAGAGCCTGGCTCTTTTGAGCAGGACAGCCGTTCGATGGCGATACAGGGCGTTGCGAAGGGATTGGAGAACTGGACGGCAAAGGTGCTCGCTCTTGAACGCGGCAGAACTCTGCAGAAAACTTTCAGCTCTGCCCGCCGGCCCGACGATCGGGCACGCCAGGATTTCTGTCGCTGATTTCCTGCGAAGGCCGACCTGGCATGCTGCCCCATTTCCACAAACGCAAATGAGCGTTCAGCGGCTGCCTCCTGAATGATCGGGAGGCGCTGCAGCAGCAAACGAACTTTACTAGACGTGCAACATTGGAGGGCGCATGCCGGCCATCAAACATTCGCTCAATAAACGCGAGCATCCCCCTGAAGATAAAGAGTCAGGTCAGACCAAACGTCCGTCACAGGAGTCGCGCGCCACAAGCCCCCAAACCGATTACGGCTCGCTTGCCTCGGAAGAATTGGCGCAGCTCGTCCAGTTTGAAAGAGACATAGCCCCTCAATCTGCAGCAGCAAGCGGAAATTCTCTCACGTCCGGTGCTCAGGATGCAACTCCGCTTTCACAGAAGCAAAACTTGCCCAGTGGCAACGGAAGGGCTGCGTCTGAAACCGATTACGGCTCACTGCCTTCAAGTGAGTTGGAGAGCCTGGACGATCGTGTCGATCCGCCCTGCACCGCACCGACCAGCCCGGCACAAGAAGAACCTCCCGCGACCACGGGCAAACGGCTGACCGATGAGCCTCGTCCAACGCCTAAGCCATTTGCTCTCACGCGACCGCCCGACAAGACGTACAATCGCAAAATGCCGGCCATCAAAAAACGCGGGCATCTGTCTGAAGATGAAGAACCGGCCCGGACCAAACGTCAGCGACTGGAATCGCGCGCCACAAGCCCAGAAGCGGATTATGGCTCGCTTGCGTCGGAAGAATTGGCGCAGCTCGTCCAGTTCGAAAGGGACATAGCCCGTAAATCTTCAGCAGCAAGCAACAATACTCGCGCGTCCGCTCCTCAGAACGCGACACCGGATTTGCCACAGCGAAATTTGCCCAGTGGCAACGGAAGGGATGCGTCTGAAACCGACTGTGGCTCGCTGCCTTCAAGTGACTTGGAAAGCCTGGATGATCGTATCGATCCGCCCTGCACCGCACCGACCAGCCCGGCACAAGAAGAACCTCCCGCGACCACGAGCAAACGGCCGCCGCCACGGCTGGCCGATGAGCGTGATCCAGCGCCCAAGCCATTTACTCTCACGCTACTACGGGACAAGACGTACAATCGTAATTTGTTGGAGAAGATCGGTCAGCCGTGGCATCTCGCCTATCCGCCGCGGTGGGCTCCGCACGTACCGCTTCTCGCCGCCAGCCATCAGATCCGGGATTTGTTGCGAGACGGTCGCGCTGCATTGCCGAAGGACCATAAAGATCTATGGACTCCCGGCCGCCCGCCTAAATCGAAGCTTTTTGTTATCGCCGGCTATGAGGGGGGGAAAGGACTTTACCGCGAACTCGACGCCGCTCACGTTGGGACATTGAGTTTTGAAGAGAAACGTCATCTGGGAGTCCTGCCCGACTGGAAGATGACAGACAAGGAGATGTTCGAGCTCGGCCTGCTTACGCGGGATCAGGTGGTGTTGACACCATCTCCCAGTATCCAATCCTCTCAATCTGGGTCGAGATATCTTGAAAAGCGTCTTGTGCAAGCAAAAAGTCCCGGTTCCTTCACCGAGCGGATGGCGGTGTCAGCTAGTGAGTCAAATCACTCCGATTCCAATCCCGATTGGGATTCCGATGCGGACATTCCCGTAAAGATTCATTTTGTCTTGGTCGAACTCAAGCGAGGTCAGCTGGGCCCGAATTTCGAAGGCTGGACGCCGGCAAGCATCCGGCACCATTGGCTGCCAATGTTGCCAAAACCGGAAGGCGCATTTGAGAAAAAGGAAAAGGCCGAGCAGACGCGGGATGTCGATGCCGCTGAATTGCGCGGTCTCGATGCTCGTCGGGACGATCGACGGACGCAAGGGCGAGATTGAGCGCAGTTCTTGTATCGGATCTACGGGGACGTCTGTCCTTCGGACGCCACATATAAACTTGATGTTAACGGCCAGGGTTTGGGCGAGCGGCCAGCGCAACGATGGACGGCGCGGGTTGCGGAACAAAGCCGGCTGCAATGCTAATGTGAAGTACAAGCAAGATTTTTTGACGTCGAGATCAACAACCGTAACTCTGAGCGGTCCGAGCGCTTCCTTTGCTGACAGGCCTCCAAATACGCTCAATCGTCGGCGGGAGCGCAAGGGCTGGGGTAGGTCACATTGCATTTTCATGCTCAACTCCCACACGTGTCGTATTGGAGCAACTTTTTTGAGAACCAGCGCGCATTACGGATGAAACGCTTGGATGCTTTCAGGGCAACGCTCGCTGTGTCAGACTTCCTGGACATCAATTCCAGGTGGCCCGGTTGCATTGAAGGGCGCTGAACGACAATTGGCCGATTGGGAAACATGGATGTGCGCATCAGACGCGCAGGAATATTTGCTGACCGATTGAAGGACAATTCGATGGCGAAGAACGGACGTTTCACCAGACAGGCTTCGAAAACTGCGACCGCCGTAGATCAGCAGCCTTCCGTCGAGGAGATTAAGGAGACGATTGTCGTCAAATTCCCAATTGCAGCAGGGCAACATTCCGCCTCTACTGATGCCAGGCCATCCAAAAGACTTCCCGAAGAGAAGGCAAAACCGAGGCAAGGAATCCGCACAGCAAGGGGCTCCCGCGCCGCTGCAGCCGCACAGGTGCCGCCTCCAGCGGACCCAGAAATAAGGGACACAATCGTTGTCCGCACAAAAAACGAGGCCGCAACGAGGCAACTTGCCAAAGCTGCCGACGCCCGCCCCCGTTTGTCAATTCGCTCCGCCGAAACGAGAAATTCAAAGCAAAATGGGGCGCCTGCCGTGCGTCTTCAGGAAAGACAACCAGCGGCTCCATCTCAAGAAAAACGGGCATGGAACGCGATCCCAGGCGAAGAGGAGAATGGAGGAGCTGCAAAGAAAACCCGAACGAATGCAACCGGTGCTTCTGACTTGAGGGGGACGGCAGCGAAGGCGTTGAAACGGGCCCCCACTGAGCATCAGCTACCACCGATGACCAAAATTATGTCAGACCACCGTGAGGGTGTCATCGACTACGCTGCGGGTGAGAGAGGTCTGCCTGAAACCGGTGGCTTCTCGCCAATCTCTCGTGTTGACTATCATTCCTTAAAAATCGGACCGTTGCCCGTTCCGCTCCCGAGCCCGAGCCCGAGCCTGCGACTGCAGGACTTTCGGCCGCACGCGCAACAGCAGCGGGAACAATCAGTTGAACAAGGAAGGGCTGAAAGCATCAAACTGCCGTCATTCCAGGAGCTGGAAGAGAGTAGTCGAGCTTTAACACCGCCGAAGAGGGATCGTATCGACAATACGCGACTGCAGGAGGGCACGCCGGCTTTGCCAAATCGATCGGCGGCCTCAGCATCAGCCCCCCTGACCTCTGCGCCTGCCGATGCCGCCGGCCGCCGAGGGATCGAGCGACCGCTGCGCAACGATCGTGGTGGTGGCTTGGAACGTTGAGGCTCGGTCAGTTGGGGGATTATCCAATCCTGGATATCGCTTGGGGCCACACCGAACTTACGTTACTTAAAAAGTCCGCGTCACGCGTCGGCGGAGGGATTCACCCAGGCAGCAACGTTTGATCTCCAGCGCCATCCTCAAATGCAATGCAGTTTATCCTCGCCTCGCTGCGCAGTCCGGGAAAAAGCGCAGGCGATCAGCCGGCAGCGAAAGGCTGCACGCAAGAAGATGCAGCGCGAAGGGCTGCTGGTCGGGCCCAAGCGGACGGCCGCGCGTTAGACTCCTAACCCGGTCGGTTGCATTTCCGAAAGGATAGACAATGGACGAACTGAATAGCCTCACCATTTCGGAGGAACGCCTCGAGGATTGTCGCGATGTCGTGGAACCGGATTTGCAGGAACTGATCCAGCGCGCAGTGACGTCGGGCTTTTCACGGGAGGAAATCCTCATAGCAGTCAGCGAATTGGTCGCAGAGGATTTCGCGATGGTCATGGAAACTCCGAGCGTGCATTGAGGGACGAGCGGTGACCATGATGGCACAGAAGGACCTCTTTGGCGGGGCAGACGTAGGCTTCCCCGAGGGTTTCCAATATTCGCGGGATATTGTGCCTGCCGATCTGCAGCGCGAGGCTCTCGAAGCAATACCGGGCCTGCCGTTCAAAGCCTTCGACTTCCATGGGTTCGAAGGCAAACGCAGGACCGTCTCCTTCGGCTGGAAATACGACTTCCAGAGTCAACACATGAGAAAAGCAGAGGCGATACCGTCATGGCTGCTCCCCATTCGCGAGATCGCCGCACGCTTCGCGGAAATTGTGCCGGAGGCGCTCGAACATACTCTCGTGACGGAATACGCGCCCGGCGCGCCGATCGGCTGGCACAAGGATAAATCCACGTTCGGCCGGGTCGTCGGCATCTCCCCGCTTTCGTCCTGCACCTTCAGGCTGAGGCGCCGGAACGGCGACAAGTGGCAGCGACGATCGCTCGTGCTTGAACCGGGCTCCGCCTATATCATGGCGGCGCCTCAAGAACGATCGACTGGGTTATTCGATTACATTTTCGCAACCTTTCAGTCGTTCTCCGCGTTCGCGCCTCCTATAACGAAATTCAAACATTCGTACGTCAGGCTTCTTGGTTTTCCGCAAGCATGATCTCCGATCGGCTGCCAAGCAGCGCGACAACACACGCCGCTCTATAACGAAGAACGATGAGATGCCCGCGATTTCGCATTCACATCGACGGCTTGTCGGCCAGTCTTTGCGCGAAGCAGATGATCTATTGGCGCGGTGGGGCCGAGGAAAGGGAAAGCCGTAAAGCTTGCGGGAGGTTTCTTGTGCCATCCGACACAATGCCGGCCCTTCGACTCATCGATGCCCAATTCACGTATTCTCGGAATGGCGGGGCTCTTGCCGTGGCAGTCCGCCAGCAATTACTTTGTCAAAGATAGGCGCGGCCCGGAAGCGACATGCGAGGGACATTGCCGTGAGACTTCCACTTGATTCTCACGCCCAAACGAACAGGGACACATTGTTGTAGGCCGGTTTTAGCTCTGCTGTCCTTGGCACGAGCAAAGGACTGGAACTTGAAAATCTTTGTGAAGACGGAGAGCCGAGCCATGACATCGATCTCAAATAGAAGCGGCGCACCTCGCCTGCGCCGGATTGATGTGCCGGCCTATCTTGCGTGAAACTGCGGCATAGACATCGCCGTCTCGACGATCGCCAAGATGGCAACCGTCGGCGGTGGTCCACCCATTCAACACATCGGCGCATTCCACTTTATCATGTACAGGATCTGCACGATTGGGCGAACGAACGACTTTCCGAGTCGGTTTGTTCAACATCGGAAGGACGCAGGGGCTAGGCTTCCAGCGCAGTTTCGATCCCTATGACTGGTCTGTCGTCATCAGAACGCTATCGAAATGATGGATATATCGCTGCGTCAGATGCCAGCCGCCTGCCCATGTGGTGCAGGACTAGTCAAACCCAGATCGCCGGCGACGCTGGCGTGAGAGCGGTTAAGGGTGTTCGAGATTACGCAGCTTAGGCCTGCCGCGTCGTCCCTAGATCGTTCGGGGAAAAAAGGTGCCTCGAAGACGAAATGATGCCGCATCCTCCCTTTTGTTCACTCATGTATTCCTGTGGCCGACTCTCGACTTGCCTATTTTTTGTTCGCAACGTCGGCTTTCTTCACATCTAGTCGCGCCCCCTGGACCGGTCGCGACTAGCTGCCCCGAGCTCACGGCGGCGATCCAGCTGCTTTGCCATGGATCTTGCAGCTTGGCCTATCAGGAGGGTTCTGCGTTCGGGGTCAGGCGCGTTCAAGCCCTCCCGGACCTCATTCTCAAGCTTTTCCGGACTTCTCCGGGACAGCCTTTCTCCCTCGCGTCGATCTGCGAGAATTCGCTCTCGGGTCTGATCGTCATATCCCGACAGATCATCACCTCGAGCCTCCGCCCTAGTATACTCCAGCCACAATCCACGCTCATCCCATTCCTGGTGCTGTGCATCAGCAATCGCTTCAAGCGTCTCTCCGTGTGCCTTATCAAGAAATCTGTCCGCGTGCGCGATGAACCAGGCCGCTCTCTCTTCGTCTGGTGTTATCTCCACGAATTCGTCACCAGAGGGCTGTCGCTCACAGAAAACGCCAACGGCCTCATTGAGCAGTTTTTTCGCGTGAGGGTATAGACCCGCCTGATAAGGCGCCAGTTCCGCCAACGCCGCCATCTTGCACGAACGATCCGGTATTGCCGATAGCGATTGCACAAACTCCTTCTTCGTCTGGTCAGATTGGTATTTCAAGGTCGGACCAATCTGCTGAATCATACGTGGCCAGTCCGGCTGGTCCGCCGCGAGTTCCTTATCTACGACACGCTTGTGCAAATGGCGCGAGGAAGTTATCAAGCGGGCTGAAGCGATCAGATCCTCTTCAGAGATCCCTGCTTTCTCAGCAACTTCGTGGGATATCCGATAATTTCGTTTGTTCGTCACAAGAAGTGACGCCAAGCCAAGCAGAGCGTCAGAACTCCCCTCCTTTCCAAGCTGATAGCCCAAGTTATCTGCTATCTTCAAGACAAGCTCATCGGGCAGGTCACTATAGCCCGCGCGCGGCAGTAGTTTCGACCCTTCGTTTGGGGAAGTGTCCTCGTCGTTCATAGGCAAAGTCTCCAGGCAATTCCGTGCACATCCAGATTACGTTCAAAGCATTCGCTCGCAAGCCAGAACAGATTATTCGCCTGAAGCGGATATCGAGGAGACGTCTCCTGTATTGGACCGCTTCATTCTTCCGATCCCATGGTGGGAGGGCCGGCGGACGACCCCGAGAGCCAGGCTGGCAACAACATTGAAACTGACTATGTGAACGGCCCCAGTCGCTCCCACGGGGCACGATCTACTTCCTTCAAGTCGACAAACGCAACCGGTATAGGTCCGAACGCCGACTCGTTTGTGCCACGCGGTTCTTCATCGCCTCAAGATCGTCGTCTGAAGCTATATAGCAGCCGCTAAGAGAGCGATAGCGTCCGGAAACCAGCTTCGCCATCATGTCCAAGCTGTGCTGCACATCAACCACATTGCCGGTTTCAAGCTGCTCCTGGAACCAAGTCGCGACCTTACCTTTAGGAGAGGCCGGATCCACGTCTGTCAAATCGTGCAATTCGATAAGGCCGATCGGCAAAAGCCCTGGGTGGAACGCGAAAATCGAGACACCGTATCGAATGGTTTCAGCGGCGAAGTTCTCGGTGAGCTTAATCAGAGCGCCTTTCGAAACGGCATATGCTGAACAGGTCGGCCAACGGAAGACGCCTGCATGGCTCGCTATATTCACGATTATCCCCTGCCGACGCTCGACCATGTGCGGCAGTACGGCGCGCGTACACAGGAAAGCGCCGAGCAGGTTTGTTTCGAAGGTACGCCACCAGTCGTTCACGTCGACTGGCCACGCATGATCAATCGGCCCCGTCTCGCCAGCATTGTTTATTAGGAGATCGACCGCACCGAATGTCCCGGAAACTTTACGGACGGTTTCCGAGACAGCCATGGAGTCCGATACGTCGCAAACCAGAGCGAGGGCGTTGCCGCCTGCTTTTGTGATCTCATGCGCGGTGTCGTCGAGCTTGCCTGCGCTCCGGCCGACGACTGCGACCCTTGCGCCGCTGGCACCAATAGTTTGCGTGATACGCTTGCCGAAACCGCGGCTGGCGCCGGTGACAATCGCCACACGGCCCTCCAGATCCAACCCAGATGTGTTTACCGGAACACCAGGCTGGCTGGCGCGATCCGCTGGCGTCACCCCTTCACCTGACTGTGAGAACGCCAAATTGACTGTTGTCATGGTCCTGCTCGTTTCCATTGCGCTTGGTCAATGAGTTTCAACAGGTACCGACGAAAGCACGAACATGTTCGTAGTACAATTCCTTGGCATCCGGAGACGGGTTACAGCTGCAACATCAACGACCAGCAGGGCGACGGCTCATAAGCTGTCGCGGCTATCGCTTCTCGTACAATGTTTCGAAAGTCCTACGAGCCTTGGTGAACTGATCAATCTCGTCCATGGGGCTCCTAAGGAGACTGATGACATTGGAAAATCCTGTACCGCAACCATGACCAGTTCGCGATCGTATCCTCCACCAATTCTGGACATGCCAGCCATGGCCGCATCACTTGAACGAAACGGCCTCCTCAACCCTCTGCGGTTCAAAGTTGGCATATTAAATTTAAGAGGTTCGGCCCTGGCCCGGCTCCCGCCCGACCATGGCGTCTCGGAACCGAATAGAGGAGGTGGAGATATTCCGCCCACGGTGGCATTGATGTCCTTGGCGGGATTGGATCTGGTGAGTTCATTGCAAGCAATGTGCCGGTCGCATCTGCGGCCCAGAACATTATTGGACCGCTTCATTCTTCCGCTCCCGCGGTCGAGCCCGCGATCGAGGTCGAAGACGGCCCTCGCTCGCGATTCATCTTGGGCGCATCTCGGCGCATGGGTTGCGATCCGGCTACCTCACCGAAGCCGCCAACTGCAGAATTCCTCGTCCCGAGGCCATGGACCGGTCGCGTGGGTTTTTCGGCCCATGTCGACTAACGACAGGTTTTCGCAATGAAAAGAGCTTTCTCCAAACACGCGTCAAACACTTCGAGCAGGGTATTAATGATTCCGGCGGCAACGCCGTAAGGTTATTGCGCTTTCATCCGGCCGGAAAGGCATCTGAACCGCGTCGCTGCGCTCAAGGATTGATCGATGATCGCTCCCGTCCCAAGAGCCTCCGGTCTGTCATCGCTCACTCACTACACCGATCGTCGCGCATGTCCGACATTCGTTTTCAGGAGCGCCATGATCATCGGCCCCAGCGAAAATTCACCCCGCGCCGCCTTTCGGGTGAGATCGCGCAGGTAGCCTCCAGCGGAATTGATGTGCCCTGCCCTTTCCAGGATGCACGCAATCGCCGTCGCGGCGTTCTCCGAACCCATGATCTCACACGCCTCCTGATAGGCCGAAGGGCTCACGCCGAGGCTCGACCGCACCACGATGGCTGCGGCCATGAACTCCCGCCAATGGGTGATCACGCCTTCCGGTCCGTACATTGAGATCTCGGGACAGGCCTTCAGCACCACGCCCAGTGGGAAAGGCTCCTGCGGACCCACCACTCGCTTCGGTTTTTCCGCCGAAGGTTCGCCCGGCTCTTTTCTAGAGACAGGTTCAAATTCATGGATGTAATCAGTATTTGAATTCTGTGTGTGACAGCCATTTTGATCATCATTGCCACCCGTATTCGTCGAATTTTGGTGCGCCATCAATAAGTTGACAATCTCCTCGCGTAGCAGCGTCATTTCATTCAAGGCGCAGTCCACTTCGGCACGATTCGGATTACGCGGCAACCTGGTGATAGCGGCGCGATACATCGTCTCAATCGCGTCCCAGTCTCCGACCACGCCTTCCTCGACCGCAGCCGTAATCAGCTTGCGTACGTCGCGGCGGCAGATTGTAAGCGCTTCCTTGGCCCGCTTAAACAGGCGACGCTCTTCGGCAACTTGTTGAGACAACTGTGCCAGTTCCTCTACGCGGGACAGAAGCGGCGCCAGGCTGAAGCCGAAAGCCTGCTCGATTACGCCTTCTTTGTTACGGTGCGCGTAGCGCTTGCCATTCGGGCTATCTCGACGATGAATTAACCCAGCATCAACCAGCGCCGTAAGCTGCCGGCGGAGCGTCGTGCCGGTGATGCCATGCGCACGAATCGAGAGCTGAGCGTTGGACGGAAAGACGACCATGCCGAACTCTTCCGATAAATCGTTTTCCGGATAGAAGCTGAGGAGCGCGTCCAGTACTGCGAGGGCTCGGTCTTGGAGACCAAGCAAGCCGCGGGCTTCGCTAATATCGCGGAACACCTTCCACTTTTCAACGGTCTTGCCTGCCTTGATCTCTTCTGCGGCAATCTGCCCCTTCACCGAGGCAAGCGTCATCGCCCGCCGGCCGAAGGGCGTCGTCACATTTCCAAATTGCATTTTTCTTCGCCTTTTTTAGGCAAAAGCAAAACGCTCACCGAAACGGCGCCAAAGACTCTTGACTGCGATTCGTGGAAATGCGATTCTCAGGCTGCTTACACCTTTGAGAGAGGCTTCCATGACGGCGACGTTGAGGGGGCCTTTTTCTTTTGCGGTTTACCTTCTTTCACCTTTAGTAAACTTAAGAAACTCCTCGTGGAGGCGCTCGAGATTTTCGGCGATAAATCGACCGAACCGAGCCGCATCCTTGGATTTTAAAGCGATCGAGTATCTTTTGCCGCTCCCGTTGAACTCGGCACGGACACTCGCATCATTCGCACGCCATTCCCCGGCGGACTTGCTGCCCTTGGTTCGACCGCTTGCTTTCTTGAGCTCCGCGGCGATCCGATCAAAACGCGCGTCCGAACTAAGTGCCAAAAACCTCTCGTCCAAGATAATCTGCTTCGTCAGCTCAAGGGACGATGGTTTTTCCAGACTCTGAGCGAATTCAAGCCAGCGGTCACGGCCGATGGATTTCGCAGCGCCTATCGCTGCTATGACGGAGGCTGGGACCCTGCCTGACACAGAAAGCATCCGGGTAAGCATCGGTGCGTCCACTGACAATGCCGCCTGAATCGTGGAACGCTCATAGCCTAGATCGAGCAAACTTTGCGCGAACTTTGCACGCTCGATGAACGACAGGTTTTCTCGCGCCGAGTTTTCTTGTCCTTGTGCAATAACATGGTCCGCATCGGAAACAGTTTTAACGACCGCGCGAACCGGCCTGCCGAGATCTTTTGCAGCACGAGCACGCCGGTGGCCGAAGACAATCTGGTAACGACCCTTTTTGTCTGGGTGAGGGCGCACCTGAATCGGCGTGTTCTGGCCACGTTCTCTGATTGTTTCGAGGAGAGCGTTGTACGCGAGATCGTCATCCCCCATACGATCTGAGACAAATGAGTCTTCCAGAAGAGAGGGGGCCAGTTCAACAACTGCTTCGCCGGCGATTTGTTGTTCAGCGAGTGCGACCTTGTCTCTCAGCTCGCTTAGCGAGCTGATCATTGACCTGGAAGCACCGTGAGTAGCGTAGCCAGGGGTAGCACGCCGTTCCGTCGTGGAGCTGCTGCCAGAGGTAATGTTTGCGAAGACATCTTTGCGAGCCATGTCAAAGCCCTTTGGAAATTAGCAAGCCTCTGAATTGGCTAAGAAAAAAGCGGGTTTGTACGGCTGACAACTCTTCAAGCATTGCGGCGTCCCCATGCACTCCTCAAAAGCTCGACGACCTCGTTGTTAACCGAATCCAGCGATTCCCGGGCTCGATTATAGGTCGCGGCGGTGAACTGGGACCTCTCAACCTCGTAAAGGCTTTGCTTCGTAAGCCCCGCATCGGCTATGGCTGTAGATTTCACCATGTGGTTCTTCATCATCTGCTGGGCGAACATCGACTGCATAAAGCCCACCATCTGTTGTTGCGGAATGTCGGTTGGCTCATAACGCGTGATCAGATATCGGAACCAATCAAGTGAGACGTCCACTCCCACACCTTCGACACTCTTGAGGATTTCACCAAGCATCAGGAGAAACTGCGACATCGACATGATGTCCAACATCTGAGGGTGAACCGTGATCAGGACGGACGTTGCAGCGGTGAGGGCAGTCAGCGTGATGTAGCCGAGTTGTGGCGGGCAATCGACCACCACGACGTCGTATCTCTCATCAACCTCATCCAGAGCGTCGCCAATGCGAGTGTAGAACAGCTTTCCGTCGTTCGAGTCGTTCCGCTGCATGGCGATAGGAGTGTCGTATTCATACTCCTGCAGCTCGAGATTTGCTGGCACGACATCGAGATTTGGAAAATTGGACGGCTGTATGACCTCGGTTATTGACCTTCGCTGACTGTCATATCGCAACGCTTCATAAAACGACTTCTTTTCGTCCAACTCAGGCTGAATACCATAAAGCGCCGTCAGTGAAGCCTGAGGATCAAGATCGACGGCCAGAACACGATAGCCTTTTAACGCGAGGAATTGGGCAAGATGCGCCGCCGTTGTGGTTTTGCCGGAACCGCCTTTAAAGTTAACGACGGCAATAACCTGAAGTTTTTCATGGGCGCGTCGATGGGGAACACGATCGAGCAGAACGCGAAGCTCGTTTATCTGGGCCGCCGTGTAATATCGGCGTCCAGTAGCTGTCCTGCTCGGCTCTACGCCTTTGCCCTGCAAATGCAGTTTCTTCAAATAGCTTTGCGAAACGCCGATGAGATCGGCCACCTCAGCAAGCGAAAACTGGCGAAGCGTTTTATGAGCATTAGGTGGAAACTTCTCTTGTCGAAGCATATCAAGCTTCGATGAGATATCGCCACCGTGCGCCAGAACGGTATCCGCGAAACTCGACACTTTTCCCCAAGTGGCCATTTTCACGCTCATTTCAAAATCCGCCTCCAGTCACGATATTTGTAGGAGAACCCGACAATTATCGTGACAGTTACCCCATCACCTCATGATGGCAAGAAAAACAGGGTTATCAAAACGTTACATCCGCAACATCTGAATGCAGTCACGCTGATCGAAACGCGAGTCTGACCGTAGAATCAGAAACATACCCGCAGTCTGCCAACGTGGCCTACGAGGCGCCACTCACACTTTTGGCACTAAAATGCAAAAGCGGTGTCTGCCCCTTCGAGACCTAAAGAACCCCATAACCCGAATTGGCGCTGCCACTTCTGCGAGTAGATTGGCTTTTTGATCCCCGGCGCCCTGCTCTTCTCAGCAGAAGATCTATGAGAATAATAGCAGTTCGTACCGGCAAAACGCTCGCCTACCGGCAAGTCCCGGGCTAGATGCATCGTCTTCGCGCCAGGTTTTTTGGGAGCGCCTTTCCGTGGAATGTGCGCTGCAGCGACGGAATCTGATGTTTTCAATGAACCATGTCCAAGCCGGATAATGCGGACAGTAGCACGTTCTCAACTCGGTGAGCTCGTATCCCAGGTGTGGCGATATCTCCGCCATCATCATGTTCTTCCCCGCTCCAGACTAGGTCGTGTCCGCTTATTTCTGGCAACCACATGCCGAATTCCTAGTCCCGCGTTATGTGAGACTCCTGACGTAGGCGCAGAACATATCAGCCATCGCATCAGCATAGACCTCGATCTCGGGCAAGGTTCGTGGCTTTTCCGAGAACTGCTTTCCAACCGCACTCATCGTAGACGTGATCAGATCGCCGACCAAGTCGCGGGTCGCATCCGAGGCTTCCGGCAGCGCCTCCCGCATGAAGGCGCCGAAGATGCGGTCCCCTTCCGCCCGTGCCTCCCGCGCTTCGGGAGCATCGCGGTAGAGAGGAGCCGCGTCATCGAGCGCCACGCGAACCGTAGCTTCATCACATTCCGACCGGATGAACGCATGAACGAGCATCCTTAGCCGCTCGAGCGGAGGTGTGGAGACATCGCTGAGGATCGAGTTGAGCATCTCGGACGTTTGCCGCCATTCGTCACTCTGGAGCCGGAAGAGGATCGACGCCTTGTTCGGGAAATACTGATAGAGCGATCCGACACTGACGCCAGCCCTCTCTGCTACCCGAGCCGTAGTGAAACGCTGCGCGCCTTCGTTCGCCAAAACCTGAACAGCCGCCTCTAGGATCGTCGCGGCGAGCTCGGTCGAGCGAACCTGCCTTGGCTGTTTTCGTGAAGAAATCCGGGGACTTGGGCGCTCGGTCATGCAGCGTTCCGCTAACGCGAATAGAAAACACGAACAATCAATCGTATTTTTGAGCGCGACACAAGGAAAAGTCCAGGACTGATGGAGACATCGATGACCTCCCTTAAAACCCCTCCGCTTGCACCTCTACTGGACCGCCTGTTCCAGGAGGCTGATGTGACGACAAGCTCCACCACGACGGAACTCTTAAGCGGAGAGGGCGAGCGGCTGATACGGAGCAAGACCGAATATCTCGATTTCTATCGACGCCTGAAGGACCTCTGGCTTCCCGTTTCGCGCGAAACTGGCAAGCTGCTCTACATGCTGGCTCGAGCTTGCCGCGCGCGGACGATCGTGGAATTCGGGACCTCGTTCGGCATCTCGACCCTGCATCTGGCCGCGGCACTTAAGGACAACGGCGGTGGCCGTCTGATCACCAGCGAGTTCGAGCCCTCCAAAGTGGCACGGGCGCGGGAACACTTGACCGCTGCAGGACTGATCGACCTGGTGGAGATGCGGGAAGGCGATGCGCTCGAGACCCTTGCCAACGATCTTCCTGAGACGATCGACCTGCTTTTGCTCGACGGCGCCAAGGCGCTTTATCCCGATATCCTGCACGTGGTTGAGAACCGGCTTCGCCCCGGCGCGCTGATCCTAGCGGACGATGCCGATTACTGCCCGGAATATCTGGGGCGCGTGCGCTCATCCGACAGTGGCTACATGTTCATACCGCTCACGGAGGAGGTCGAACTTTCCATGCGGCTCGGGTGACGCGCTCCGGTCCGCGGAAGCCCTCTACCAACCGGCAACAACATCATCCAGGGGCCCGAAGCCTGTTCACTGATATCGATCAGCCTGGTTACCACCAAATAAGCGCGCTTGCAGATTGCTATCGCCGGGCTGATGCGCGCCTCCCGGCCGTAAGCGTTCACGTCAGCCAACGCATTCATCGATCCTCGCTCGAACGACGCCGGCACGCACAGGCTGCCGCGCTCGGCGATGATCCACTTATGGAGTGCGCGAACATGCCTGACACCGAACGGCCTGATCTGGCCTATCGCCGCGTCGTCGCCCTGACGGCGGCGCTGTTTCTTTCCTATCTGACCGTAGCCATGTCGCTGCCCGCGGTCCCCGTGCACGTCGTACACGGGCTCGGCCTCGACAACGCCTATGGCGGGCTCGCCGTCGGCATCGCCTTCCTGTCGACGATCCTGACGCGCGGTCGGGCCGGCGCCTGGGCCGACCGGCTCGGCGGCAAGCTTTGCATGCAGCGCGGCCTCCTCATCTATGCGGCGGCCGGACTGATCTGCCTTCTGGCAAGTCGGCCCGTGCTCCCTGTCACCGGGAGCTATGCCGTGTTGATTGTCGGCCGACTCCTGCTCGGACTCGGTGAGAGCGTGGCCATGGTCGGCATGATCGGTTGGGCCATCGGCCTGATGGGCCAGGCCAGCTCCGGTCGAGTCATGTCGCTGGTCGGCATCGGCATGTACGGCGCGTTCGCAGTCGGCGGACCGCTTGGGCTGGCCTTGCTGAACCGGACCGGCTTTTCGGGACTGATGGTCGCCTGCACCGCGCTGCCGCTGGTCGGTCTGATTGCCATTCATCGGCTTCCGGCCGTGGCGCCCCATGCCGGTCAGCGCGAGTCATTCTGGCGTATCATTGGGCGCATCTGGCGCCCGGGTACGGCCGTTGGACTTCAAGGCGTCGGCTTCGCGGCGCTCGGCGCCTTCTTCTCTCTCTATTTCCTCAGCTGTGGCTGGCCTTATGCCGGCTTCGGCCTCACCGTCTTTGGGATCGGCTTCGTCGCTATGCGGTTCCTGGCCGGCAATCTGCCGGACCGGATCGGCGGAACGCCTGTCGCCATCGTTTCGCTCGCCGTGGAGGCTTGCGGGCAATATCTCCTATGGCTGGCGTCCGGACCATACGTGGCGTTGATTGGCGCCCTGTTGACCGGTCTTGGCTGCTCGATGGTGTTTCCGGCGATGGGCTCCGAGGTCGTAAAGCAGGTGCCGCCGCACCTTCGCGGCACGGCGGTCGGTGGATTCGCTGCCTTCCAGGACCTCGCTTATGGCGCGACCGGGCCGCTCGTCGGCGTGCTGGCCGATTACTCGGGCTACTCGTCCGTGTTCCTCATCGGCGGTCTTGCCGCGACACTTGGCCTGTCGATTGCGATTTCGGCGCACCGATTGGCACGCGGGGTCGCGGTGTGATTTTGATCTCGGATGGCACTTTATGGCGGCGACCGGCGGAGAGAGGCGGCGCCACACTCGTCTCCCCACTTCCACCTCATGCACCTGTGAAAGGATCGTGCGATGAACTGCAATTTTCGCCCCGGGAAACTTCAGCATTCCAACCCATTTCCGGAACGTTTCGGACCGCCGCGATGGCGGACGCCGTTCGCGGCAATAATTACCAGCGCAGCCCTGCTGAGTTGCGTTCCAACGATCGCCACATCAGCCGAGCGAGGTACACAGATGCGTCATTCCACGGAATCTGAATCGTTCGACGCGGCGCGGAGAGCTTTCGGGACGGTGCTCGATCGCGCGAATGCGTTCATCGCCACACTCGGCGACGAGCAGCGCTCGGCTCTGCTGCAGCCATATACTTTCGCCAACGCCTCGCGCTGGCATACCTACCCTCAATGGTATCTGGGCAGACGCGGCCGTATCGGGCTGCGCCTCGAGACGCTTTCCGAGACTCAGTGGAGCGCTCTGAATGCCTTGCTCGCCGCCGCGACAGGTACGGGCAGGAACCGAGGATACGACGAGATCCAGCAGCATCTGAATGCCGACGATTATCTCAGACAGATCGGCAAGGGAGACGGCTACGGCAGAGGCGACTTTTACGTCGCGTTTCTCGGAACGCCTTCGGAGATCGGCTTGTGGCAGTTGCAGTTCGGAGGACACCATCTTGCCCTCACGAACACCTATCGCCACGGCGCCTTAGTCGGCGCAACGCCGTCGTTCCGTGGTATAGAGCCAGCCTTTCCGTTCGAGTACAATGGCGTCACGTACGCGCCGCAACGGCAAGAGATGGACGCGTTCCTCGCGCTTCTGGCCTCACTCGACGAGTATCAACTGGCGCGCGCCAGGCTTTCACGCAAATTTTCGGACGTCTTGATGCGGCCTGGCAGAGACTGGTCTTTTCCCAAACGGGCCGAAGGTCTCCCCGCATCGTCATTGGACCGTCAGCAGCGCGCGCTCCTGCTCGCCGTGATCGCCACCTATGTCGGCGACATTGACGACGCGAATGCCGAATTGATTATGGCTCGCTATGAACATGAGTTGGGAGCAACGCACATCAGCTATTCCGGCTCGACGTCGCTGTCGCGCCAAGGAGACTATGTCCGGATCGATGGGCCATCCGTGTGGATCGAGTTCGTGATGGATGCCCCGTACAACTTCCCGCAGCCGCATCCACATGGCGTCTGGCGCGACAAGAATACAGACTATGGGGGGACTCGCCGGTAGAAATCTCAAGTTTGAGGAAGCAGGTGCGTCGTCTGCAGCCTTATTAAGTGACACATTTCTAGATGGCATAATGACGGAGGTTTCTGGACAAGGAGCTCTCGTCTCTCGTTGCCGCGCCGGCTGGAGCTTCCTGCTATCCAGACGAGAAGGGCCGCTGGATCGTTAAAGATGATTACGACAGCGACTTCCGTTGCGAGGGGCATTCGATTGCACCGCTGCAAGGCCGCGATAACCAATCGTGTCCTCTATACTGGTACATTCAGGAAGGCGCTGCTGCCGAGCTTGCGCTCGGCAATCTCGTCGTTCCGGTCGATCTAGCCCCGGTGTTTAGTAGCAATACGGCCGGCGCTTGTCGCTGCCGACGGAGGGCGGTGTCGACAGCTATCGCAAATCGCTTCATTACTTCCTCCGTGACCGGGTGCTAACCTGGAAGTCGGTGAAGATATAGCTATTGCAGAAGCCAGCTCTTGATTTCCCTCCCTTCCATTGCCGGGAGTAACGAGTTTCTGCTTCAATGATTCTGATTCTTGGCGTTGCGGAGGCCCTTGCCCCTGCACCGTCGCCTCGACGGCGTAGGCGGCAGATTCGAACCGCGCGCCGCTTTCGTGGTCGATACCATAAAGGCCGGCGGCTTGGAGCCAGGTGGCCCAGCTCAGACGTTCGACCATTTCATCAAGCGTCACGTCCTTGCGGCCTTCGATCATCTCGACGACAAACGCCTCGTGTGCATCAAGGACCGAGGGGCGCCGCCAACCTTGCGGCCTGGATGTGGGCTCGCCGTCTTTCGCTCTTGCGACCCAGCGAATTGCTGTGAAATCCCAATCCCGAACCGGGCTGCCGCCTGGCGTGCAGACATGCCCGCCAGGGAGGAGGCGCTTTGTTTGGCCCACAATAGCGCGCCAATCTCACCTAAAGGCAATTTCCGTTCAGCGCTGCTGCGTCTCACGAGACGAGTGGCGCCCGCACCTACGTCCTCAATCAACGGCTGCGTGCATCACGCGATCTTTCATAAAGCCCTCTGCGTGCGGCAGCGTCGCGAGGACCAACCGCAGTGATTTGCGGGGTGACTTCACGAGCCCCGACTTCAACGGGGCTATGTGGAGGACGTTGGGGGCCACTGGAATATGCCGGGGGGGCGGCATCTTGATAATCACGCGAATATGGCGGGGGCGGACCATGCCGAGCGTAATATTCAAGATTGCTGGCCTGGCTTTCTGCCGCATGCCGCCGGGGCTCACCTTCATGCATAGATCTTCGCTGATCATCCTGATGACCTATAAACTGTTCAAACGTCAGCTCATTGCGCCCCCATGGGGAATCATCTACCTCAGCACGCGTCCTCCGGTCGCGACGCGGGTCATCGGGAATTCTTGGCTGAGAGATCTGGTCGCTTACTTGCTCAAGGTGAACTGTCACTGTGCGGGCGGCTGCTCGCCGGATGCCTTGGAGCGGGACGTCTCGACCGCCTGAACGGTCGTTGCGGATGCCGAGCATCAATGCGCGACGAGCTGAATCTTGTTCTTTCTGTATACGCCAGTTCTCCAGTGCAAGATCGGCTGCATCGGCAAACCTCTCTACTTTATCGAAAGCTTTTTCCCCGATTACTCCTTTGATTTTTTCTCCTAGCCTTTCCGCTTTGTCCGGATCGTCGGGGACAACCCTTTCAATAACAGATCCAGCCTTCGCCAACGCACGTTCGACGAGCCTCTCTAATTTGCCCATTCGATCACTCCTCTTAACTGGCGTTGGCCAGTACATATCAATAACGGCTACGAATAATAAGCAATATCGCGTTACGTTAGAAACAGGGTCGAGCGCCGGTAGCTCGTGGCGGCGAGAAACGGACCGCCGCAAGGCGGCACCGCGATAAATCTTCTCGCCAGGGTGTTGTTCGCGCTTAAGGATTTTTGCCACTGGCCGGAAAAGTTGGCTGTTCAACGATACCGTCGACGGAGCCAGCGCCATCGTCTACAGCTTGGTGCTGACCTGCCGCACGTCACGCGCGGCGCACGTTAGTGTGGTCGCGCCAGTTCTCAGCGACCTGCCTCAACGCGCTGTCGCTGCTGATATCGACGACCTGTTGCCCTTCAACTTCGCCAAAAACGCTTGCACTTTGTTGCGATGTTGTCATCCACCGGCGAATGGTCCCAGCCTATACACGGTGGACAAACAACGAGGGTGCCGAGACACTCCCACCCCGTCTCGGATCGTGCGGGACATCGGCATCGCACCCTCGAATCCTGCCTTTGTCGTAGCGCATGTGACCGGTCGTTCGGCCATTGGTGTTTCAAGTGTGGACATTATCAGCCGAACTTTCTTTCTCGTGCTCCGGACCGACTTTAGGGGAGCCCGTGAACTTCACCCCGGTGATTCATCTCGTTGATATTGGGCCTGAGTGAACCCAGCGTTGCCGGAATGAGGTTCGAGATTCCGATGGGAGACGGTTGACCGGACGCAAGGTCGATCCCGAACAGGATCAAACCGCTACGAAACCGCCGTCGATGAACAGCTCCTCACCGCCGACATAGCTGCTTTCGTCCGATGCAAGGAACAGCACCGCCTTGGCGATGTCTTCTGTCTTGCCGATATGGCCGAACGAGATGGTCTGCTTCATCCAATCCCCGATGCCTGCATTGCTCTGCAAATACGTCTGCATCGCCGGTGTGAGAATCATGCCCGGCGAAACCACATTCACACGGATGCCCCGGCTCTTCAGATCGGCCGTCCATGTGCGGGCAAACAAGCGGATCGCAGCCTTCGTCGCGCTGTAGATGGAGAGGCTTGGGAAACCCTTGCTGCCGGCTCCCGAACCTGCCAAAACGATCGAAGCTCCGGCAGACATCAGCGGTAGCGCCTTCTGCACCGTGAATACCGTGCCTTTCACATTGATATCGAACACCCGCGCGAAATGATCTTCCTCGATCCCGCCGATAGGTGCAGATTCCGACACGCCTGCATTGGCGAACACGATATCGACCTGCCCGCGGTAAGCGCTTGGTCCAGCCGCTCTATCTGCGGCCTGTGATGTACACATGGGCGCCTTCGGCCGCGAACGCCTGAGCCGTCGTTAGCCCTATACCGTCGGTCCGCCCGTGACCACTACGATCTTGTTCTCGAACCTCTTCGCCATGTTCACGCGCACCCAACGCATAGAGGAGTTGATTGGACTCGATATGGTTGAGCCCAAGCAAACTGATATAACGAAGGAGTGGAACTATAGCCTTTGCGGAAAAAGGGGCGGCCGCCAAGGCGACATTCAAGCCGTACTTTTTCGGTGCTTTAATGGCAAACTCGACTCCGCTTGTTTCGTTTTGAACAAGTAGCCTTTTTGCATACATGGGACAGTCTTAACGATCTCCGTGACCGCGAAGCCAGCATTTGCTCCAGGGGAGATCACGATGGCATCTTCGCCGTCGTCGGCAAGCATCACCATCGCTTTAGCCTGTCGGCTGTCCCTCTCGCGAGAGGATTAAGCTGGTATCTCCACGGGAAGCCTCTGCCTCAGCGATTAACCATCGACCTCGTGTGTTCATCGCTCCGAAGTGCCGGACAATACACCACCTGCCTGTGCGATAGCGACAGAGTGATTGAGGCCTTTACCGCCTACACCCTGTGCGAATGCGGATGATGAAATCGTCTCTCCAGCCGCCGGAATGTGCGCGACGCGGTATACCCGATCGATATTGATAGAAACCAAAGTGAAATTGCCATGATGTTACCGCTCGATAGAGCTATGCCAGACGCATAGCACCGGTCCACTCTGTTAGTTTGTGAACGAATTTTGATTCGCCTCACGTCATCTTGCAAAGGAGGTGGACCTTAACGGGCACCAGGAGCCGAACTATTCACTCAGCTATTCTTCGTACTGGTGGCAAGAGGACGTCCGCGAACCGGAATTTCACGCTGAAGCATAGGCGCTCGGTGCGAAGGTGGCTCGGAGGCCATATTGGCGAACATGCCATGAGGTGGGACAGCTCTCAGAAGACGCAAAACCGCTCGAGCATCATTCGAAGCTGCAGGTTCTCCTCGCGGAGTTGCTTTATCAGCAGCGCCTTGAGGCGCCGGTTTTCGGCATCAAGCCCAGCCAGTTCATCAACTGGTGCTTCAACCAAAGCGGCGAAAGATCCTTTACGGCTCTCGGCGCTTTGGCGGTCGGCACGATTTCCTGAGCGGCTCTCGCCAGTGCGCGTCGTCGCTTTTCGAGCCGGTCTTTTGGCCGCCTGTCTTTTCGATTGCGTGAGGGGGCGGACGAGATCGTGATGGTTTTGCGATGGATCGATTGGCGCCGGCTCGACCAAAGAACTGGCGAACTGGGTTTTGTTGCCGGCGTCATTGCTCTGATCAAGCTGATTTGCTGGCTCCTGCTCCTGCGCAGTTGCGCCGGGTTCGCCGATAGCGTCCAGCTCCTGCTTGGATTCAAACAAGTGCGGCGCTTCCGTCTCTGCCTGACGGATGAAAGCCTTGATATCGGTGTTTCCCCAGATCGAATTTGCCTGGGTTGTCAATCGCCGGCGACCCGACTTGAATTCGACGACGAAGTTTCGCTGTGGTGTTTTCATATTTACATTAGACCTTTAGATTCCGTGCCAAGCTCAATTGACGTCGAACCGTTTCAGCATCGTCTTGAGCTGGGCGTTCTGCAGCTGGAGCTTCCGGGCGAGCTCTCTTTTCAGTTTTTTGATGTCCTCATCAAGGCTTGCCACATCGTCGAAGAACGCGTCGCGCGCAGACGACCGAGGCACGCCTTGACCTTCATGTCTCACGACACCGGCCCGCGCGCCAGTGTTAGCCTGGGCTCCCATCCTCCGCTCACCGCGACTGTGCGGAGACCTTGTCCGAGACTTCGAATTTGTCTCGCTTGGCTCATCGGCGCTTTCAACTGAACGACGCGCTTCGCTTGGTGAGAGTGTCAAAGCCTCGTCACCAACGACCGGCGGTGCCAATGCCTGCGCTGCATCGCGATCGCCTTCAATGTCGTCCGATGCCGATGCCACTCTCTCGACCAGAACAGCCTCGTTGTATTCCGCTGGGGCGTAGTCTTCAGTCGCAGGAGATGCCGGCGTCTGCTCTGCCTGATAATCGAGAGCGGGATTCGTATCATGCCCGATGGAACTCTCGAGCCCTTTTGACGCTCGACGCCGCGACGTCAAATCGACGAGGAATTTCCACGGTGTTTTCATCGGCATTTCACCTCGATCAAGCCGGGCTGAGATGCTGCGCAGCGCCCTGTCCCCAGTCGCAAGTCGGCCGGGCACGACGAGGCGCCCGGCGACTATTTTTCTGCTGAAGATGCGGTGGCTGAGGCCGCGATGGCGGCCGACCTACATGTCTGCGTGCTGATCAATCCAGTCCGAGCCGTTTGCGCAGATCGGTATTTTCCTGGCGCAGCTTGTCGGCCAGCAATTTGCGCAAGCGCTTGTTCTCTTCTTCAAGCTGGATCAGATCTTCCAGCTCATCAATCACCGGTGCGGATGCCTTTGCCGTTTGCGGGGCAGGCTTGGCGATCTTATTTCTTCCTCTCCCCTTGAGGGTGCCCTTGCCATCGGAAGGCTTTGCCTCGATCGACTTCGGCTTTCTTCCCCTGCCCCGTCCAACAGGTTTTGCCGCACCTGACGCCGGCGCCGGTTCGGTCACCGCCTCGGTCGCGGCAGAAGCCGGTTCGGCAGCTTGCTTTTGACGACGCGGCGCACGCTTCTTCTTAACGTCCGCATTTATTGGCGCACTGGTTTCCGCGGCCCCGGCAGCAGGGCTCGTATTATTCTCATCAGCCATCAGACATCTCCTCTATAGCCAAGTCACTTTTCGACTGGGTGAAAGAAGGAGTCAACAAAGGCGCTACGGTTATCGCCCGCCTAATATCATGAATTCGATAGCGTGTGACTCGACCGCCTACGACCCTAACTCTTTTGGCTAACTTTTCGCGGGTCAGGCGTGCGCTCTACTATGCTGGCGGGAAATCTGGAGAGGGGCATGCACTATCGTCAAAGGTCGGTGCTGTTCGTGGCGCCTTGGCTGATCATTGGAATTGCCGCAGTTACCGCGTCGGGCGGTATAACTGTGGCGGATCTCGATAAGCCAGAATTGCTGATTGCCGCGCTGTTTGTCGGATTCGCCATCGGCATCGCAGTCGAACAACTCTTAACGGCGAAAAGAAAACAGGCGTGGCAGGAGAGAAACAGGTCACGCTCCGAGGAACGACGCAGCAACGAGCGCATCCTCCTGGGACCCTGGCGTCCGATGCAAACTGCCGAGCTATTGAGACCAGTCGACCCGGCGGATCAACTGCGTATCGTGATGCGCTCCAACTTCACCATTCAGCCATTGCTGAACAAGAGCGAAGCCCGCGTGTTTCGCGAGCTCGACAGGATCGTGATCGGTTGCAATTCCTCTTGGCAGGTCATGGCGCAGGTGTCGTTGGGCGAAATCCTGCGAAGCGCTGATGCGGACGCCTACAGCTGCGTCAACTCCAAGCGCGTCGACTTGCTGCTCGTCGACAGCAATTGCCAACCGCGCCATGTCATCGAGTATCAGGGCGGAGGACACCATCAAGGCACCGCGGCCGCGCGCGATGCGGTAAAGAAGGAGGCATTGCGACGCGCCGGGATAGGCTACCACGAGGTGGTGGCTGGCCAGACCACCCCATCGGAACTCAGGCGATTAGTCGAAAAGCTGGTGGACAAACCGATTGCCAGCTAACGCGCTCCCGTTACTTATGCCGGCACGGCCGAGCCGCTTCCATCGGACGGAACCACCTCCTCGTCTTGATGGTGTGGAGGCGCAAACGGGATGATCTCCGATCTCCAGGCCGTTCGCGAAAATCTTTTTCCGGCCAGCCACGGAGCCATCCATGACTGGGAGCAATTCCCTTGGCATCGTGACCGAACCAACCGAATTGAGGCCCATAAGGGCCATTCGTCACAAGCCATCGCGATCGACGTGTTCGGCACAATCAAGATGAGCAGAGATCGCGACCGCATCTTCGATGCCATCGCGGCAAGAGTAGGCGTGGCGCCGGGCGGCCCATGGGCGATAACACTCGAGTGGACGGATAGTGATCGGCTTTTGGGGGAACCAAGGCCTACGCAAGTCGATGCCCTTGCGGTCGGCGCAATGGCTGCGCTCGTCATCGAGTGCAAATTCACCAAACCCGGTGGGCAATGCAGCCAAACGGCCTTGTCGCGCTCGGGCGAGCGCCAATGCAACGGAAGCTATGCCGACCAGATCAACCCCAGTAACGGCTTGCGCGCCCGCTGTGTAATCGTCCAGAAATGATGGCATCCGCTAATCATATGCGAAAATAAACATAATGATAGGGGTTTTGCATATGATTGACGACATACGCTGATGGAAGCCTGATGCTTGACCGCGTAACTTTTTTCCTTCACAAACGAGGCAGCAAAAAGTTACGTGGAGATTCGGCATGGCTGCGGTGATCTATCAGGAAGCTCGCGACTGCGATCGCCGACTCTCACAGTATTTCAATTCCAATCGCTCGCAATGGGTCGATATCGTCAAGGCGATGGTTGCCGCGCGAGGCTCTTGCACTCCGCACAATCCCAAATCTTCTGGCGGCTTCTTCGCCTGGGACGCCGGGATCACGCGCATGCGCCAGATGTTCTGCCGGGAAGGCTGGAATGCCCTGGATGAAAGTGGCGTCGAACTCATCGTAAATCATGATTTCCGCCGCAAGGTGACGGTCATGAATGCCGACAAAGGCGTGTGCGATCCCCTGCGCTCTCCCCGCAATCGGACCGAAAAGGGCCCGATGGCGGAAAAAATTACCGACCTGAACAACCAGCTTGATCTCTTCCGTCGAGACAATCCGCGAGAGGTCAGGCACGACATCTATGATCTCTGGCAGCTGTGTGTCTTCGACAATGGGAAAGACGTCCGGGCAGAGCTATCTCGCCCTATTGAATTTCGGGGCGGTTTCTATATCGGCTATAGCGAGCGCATATGGATCATTCGCCCGGGCGAATGGGAACGGATTGCTGTCGAGATGCCGGCAGAAGACGACGGACAAGATTTCGACATCACCGTGCGCAGGAAGTAAGCAGTCATGCTCACACCTGGTCGCCTCAGCCTCGCTCGGAAACGGAGGGGGCTGACGAAGAAGGGATTCGCAGAGCTCTTGGGCGTAACTCCGCACACGGTGTTGCGCTACGAGAGCGGTGAGATAGCGCCTTCCCCCGAGACTCTGGAGCGGATCGCTAAAATTCTGAACTTTCCTCCTCCCTTTTTCTGCGCGCCTGATGTTGATGAAATCGTAAGTGATGCGGCGAGCTTCCGCAGCCTTACGTCAATGACTGCCAAGGATCGTGACGCGGCGCTGGCGGCCGGCACTCTGGCCTACCTCTTCTCCGATTGGGTGGATGAGAACTTCAGCATGCCAGACGTATCGCTGATCGACTTGAAGGATGAAAGTCCGGAAGTTGCCGCTCGCTCTCTCCGACAGGAATGGGGCCTCGGCGAGCAACCGATCAAGAACATGGTCCATTTGCTCGAAGCCAAGGGTGTGCGGGTCTTTTCGCTCGTCGAGAACACGCGAACCGTCGACGCATTTTCAGTGTGGAGAGGCACCCGGCCCTTCGTTTTTCTTAATACGGTAAAGACGGCCGAGCATGGGCGCTTTGATGCCGCCCATGAATTGGGCCATTTGGTTTTGCACCGGCATGGAGGCCCGAGCGGCAGACGAGCCGAGGAGGAGGCAAATCGGTTTGCTTCCTCCTTCTTGATGCCGTCCGCGGACGTCATTGCGCGGCTGCCACGCATTCACACATTGAATCAAATCGTCGAAGCTAAAAAGCGATGGGCAGTGTCGGTCATGGCGATGATTTATCGCCTTCATACGTTGGAGATCATATCCGACTGGCAGTACCGCATGTTCTGCATCCAAGCTTCAGACCACGGATACCGGACATCGGAACCATTCGGGGTTCAACGGGAACAATCGGTCGTATGGCAAAAGGTGCTGACCGCCCTTTGGAACGAACGGATAACGAAAACGGAAATTGCTGAGCGGCTGTCAGTACCGACGGCCGAAATAGAGAACTTGCTTTTTGGGTTAGCGGGGGCCATTTCCATGACCGGCGAGAGGAACAAGCCTCCCGAACTGCGCCTCGTGCCTCGTTCGACTTGAGCATCTACGGATACCTTGCATCCAACGAAAGTGGCTTCAACGAGGGCACTACCGAACTAACTAAGCTGCAGCCGTCGTCAGTCGAGCAAGGCACGAAGATTCGATACGATGAGTTTGGTAGTCGCGTCAGCTGATAGCCCAAGAACGTCAGCCACAGCAATGGCGGCTAACGGCGCGTCGTGGGGTTCAGTGGGGCGGCCGTCCTGTTGTGTGAAGGGACCATCGGTTTCGGTGAGTATACGGTCCCGCGGCAAGCTTCCGATCAGTTCTCGGCCACGGTCAGTCCGCGTCATCTCGGCGTTGATCGAGAAATAGCACCCCAAAGCAGCAGCTCGACGGGCGTCGCTCTTGCTGCCGGTGAACCAATGAAGCACGACGCTTCCGCGTTCGCGGGGCAGATGCGCTTCGATCATGTCCAGGACCGCCAGCACGCTCCGTACGCTGTGGACCGTGAGGATCTTGCCACCGGCTTCGGCGCATCGTTCCAGGACGCGCTCGAACACATGCCTTTGTGCCTCCAACGACTTGTAGAAACGAGGACCGGCGTCGAGGCCCACCTCCCCGACATAGCGCGTCTCAGTGAGATGACGCTCCCAAAGCGGCAGCTCCGCGGCACGTTCCGCGACGAGCTGGGGATGCAGACCAAGGGCCGCGCGAACATAGCGCGTATGACGCGTGAGCTCATGATTGCGCGGCCACGCTTTAGGCGTCGTCGTCACGGTCAGCGTGTAAATTCTCGCGGCTTCAGCTCTGGCGATGGCCGCTGCGTGATCGGGGTAGAGATCGAGGTGGCAATGAAAGTCCACGCCACCAATTGACGGCGCCTCACTCATCCGGGTCGCGTCCGCACGCCGGTCAGGAGCGCACCCACCTCCTCAAGGCCGCGCCGATACACATCCGCGAGGGCGGCCTGGCGCTGTGGCGACTCGTCGAAGAGAGGTCCGGGCTTGTGGATCAGGATCGGCGCCAACTCCGGCCGCGCGCGAAGGCGCTCGATGGCGAGCTGGAATGACCGAACCTGCACACCTTCCGATTGGCGGGTGTCAAGCGCGTGCGCGGTGAGATCGGGCACGGTGTAGACGGTCGGGTCGAAATCTGGGCGCAGGCCCTTGAGCAGCGCCGCCCGCCGGATCAGGCAAGGCAAGCAATAGCCGCAGTGCTGCGTGCCAAGGCCTTGCCATCGGCCCTTAGTGGGCGACGCGCAAGAAAGCGACGCCGACGTGAGCTGGCGAAGCAGGGTGGGATTGGCGCATTCCTCGGCCATCTCACCTTTCGTCCGGTCCCAATAGGGGTTCTCGATCCGACCCGAGATGCCGAGCGTGTGCAGCGCGTCATTCCAACGGGCGATGTAGAAAGGGTGCGTGGTCCTGGTGCTCAATGCGCCGAGCCGAAGCGGGTCGAGGGGCACGTTGACGGCGATCAGGCCGTTCTCCGGCACCTTCAGCGTGAACGTCCCGTCCAGTCCGGTG
Source organism: Rhizobium sp. NLR22b (assembly GCF_019685295.1). Taxonomy (NCBI): domain Bacteria; kingdom Pseudomonadati; phylum Pseudomonadota; class Alphaproteobacteria; order Hyphomicrobiales; family Rhizobiaceae; genus Rhizobium; species Rhizobium sp. NLR22b. Next base: position 42,444 of record NZ_JABDWM010000021.1, on the reverse strand, counting down.
CCAGCGAATACGCCGAGAGCGAAGAAGAGGAAGGATCGTCCCCGTGTGGTGTTCTCCCCCGCCGATCCGCGGACGAAGCCGTCAGGGAAGGCCATCCAGAGACGCAGCCGATCGAAGGCCCTGCCGCGATAGTTCGCTTTGAGCGCCTCGAAGATCGTCGCCTGCGCGTCGCTGGTCGCGCCTTCTCCGGCATGGCTGATGAGGAGCGGGGTACGGCCTGCCTCGAGGGCGTCAATCGCACCGATCAAGCTATCGAGCCCGCCAGAGAATAGAGCGAGATCATCGAAGGGAGGGCCTATGAGCCGCGCCGGCGGTGTCGGTGCCACGCGCGCGAAGCGCCTCGGTCGGGTGCGAAACCCCAGGGACCAGCGATCGCCGGTAAGAAAATTCAGCAATCGCACAAAGGTCGGGGCGGCGGCCTGCCAGCGGTCGGGATCCGAGACCGGGACGATGAGGCGCAGCTCGCGAGTCCAACCATCCTGCGATTCACTGTCGCGCGAGACGCGAGTGTCGGCAGCGTGCACGTGCGCGGCCAGCACCAGGACATCGACGCCCATTTCTGAGGGAAAGATACCGAGCCGCGAGAGATCGGCCAGCGCCCGCCCGATGCCATGGCCGAGCGACCGCTCGCCGCCGACGAGATCGAGTCGGGTTTCTACCTCGCCGTTACCGAGCGGCATTCGACTGCGATCGCCAGCGTCGTAGCGGCCAGTGATGAGATGTCGTCTCATGCGCCCTCTGCCTCCGCATCGCCCATGATCTGCAGGATTCCGAACGCCTGCTCGTAGATGCGTCCGACGAAGGTCAGCACGCGTTCGGGTGTCAGCGCGGCAGCCGCAGCGCGCGCAGTCGTGAGGGCATCCGCGACGCCGCGCCTGATGAAATCGTGGAGCTGCGCCTGGACGCGGGCTGCTTCTCGACTGTCGCTCGGCAGCGTCACGGTTTTCGCCCCGATGTCGTTGCACAGCCGGGCTTCGATCGCATTCGTCGCGTACAGCTCGAACACGGTCTGCATCTGCTCGGCGGTGAGACCGTCAAGGTCTGTGATACCCGCTCCGGCGAGGTCGGCGATGGTCTCGATGAACGCTTCGCGGGCGATGCCCTCATCGATCGAGCCGCCGTCGGGGCAGACATAGTCTGCGAGTCCGAGGAAGATTTCCTCGATTGGGCGGCCCGCCAAGCCGTCGAGGTTGAGCGCGCGCAGCGCTTCGGTGGCGCCCCGGGCGACCGCGTCGGACAGGAAGCCGAGCAAACGGCTTCCCGCACCGCGCGCCGACCCCATCCTGGCTGCCGCGGTACGCGCGCCGCCAGAGGAGGAACCCACATAGTGGGAGACGGCGCGGCCAAGGCTCCGGCGGTCATCGCCTCCGGATCCGGCGAAGCGCGAGAAATTGTTGCGCGCGGCCGAGAAGCGCGTGGGATCGGCGACGGGGGGCACGGGAGGTCTGGGCGGCGGCGCAGGCGGAGCATTGGGCGGGGCCCCGTCACCAGGCGCACCGTCCGGCGGCTGACCCGGATCGGGTGGGGCGCCGTCGGGCGCGGCCGGTGGCGCGCCGTCGTCGCCGAGCCAGCTTGGAACGAGGGGAGTGCCACCGGCCTGGCCACCGAACGCGCTGGAGGTGCCCATCAGCGTCCCCCCTGCCGGGTGCGCAGCACGCCGTTGGCCGCGGCCTTCAGCATGGGGCCGCCTTCCTTGCCCCAGGTTTGGAGCAGGCGATCGAAGCGCTGGACGGCTTCGCCGTCCTTGAGGACTCCCTCCCAGCCACCGCAGACCCACGGACCCAGCCGGTCGCGCGGCAATGCGTCGAGGAAGTTAACGAGTTCACCTTGGAGGGTGGGGTGCGCTTTGATGAGGACCGCCAGGCCGGCCGCGCCCGGCGGCTCGGTCTCGAAGGCGTCGGCGCCCACAATGCGCCCGCGCACCGCCTCGAAAACTTGAGCCGCTTCTGGCGGCGCCAGCCGCTTGAGATCGGGCTCGAGACCCTGGACGGCGAACTTGCCTCCGAAGAGTTGCTCGACCACGGCGGCCAGATGCCCCAGCACCGAGGCCGCACCGAAATAGTCCTTCCGGTCCTTGGCCACGAACAGATAGGGGCGGAGATCTTCGTCGCCGATCATCGTCGGGACCCTCGCCCACGCCTTGATCGCCGGGGAGGAGAGCCACTCGCCGAGCAGCGCGCTCTCGGTGGTCTTCACGGCTTCGAGTATGGGTGCAGGCTTTGCCACGTCGCCGTCCTTGCCGGCCGACTTCGCCGGCTTGGCCTTCGGCTTGTCATCCTCTTTGGCGGTCGCGGCGGCTTCGAGAGCGGCAAGGTCGGGACATTTGCCATCCGACGCCGCAGCGGCCGCGGCGGCGATCTGATCGAACAGGCGCGGGATGAAGCGCTCGGCAAGCATTAGCTTCGCCAAGACCGGGAGCTTCACGTCGTCGCCGAATCCGCGCGCCTCCGCCGTGCGTTGGCGCAGGACGAGGGTGTTGAGGAAGCGTTTGATCTGGCGGGGATTGCCTTTCGTGCCGCTGGCCAGGATCGGCCCGATCTGGTCGCTGAGGGCCAGCGCGTTGTTCGCCCGGGAGGCCTTCTCGCCGAGCGCGGTCCTCACGGCAGCCGAGTCCAATGCGCCTGAGGTCCACGGGCGTTTCAGACGCTCGCGTGCGACGCTGATCAAGGTGTTGAACTCCGGATCGTCGTCGCCGAGTTCGGCGCCCACGAGCAGCAGGGTCACATAGATCCGGGTCTCGGTGTCGCCCAGGGAAGGAATCCGGAACGGCACCTGGATCAGTTTCTCGAGGTAGTTGCGCGCATAGGTTTGCGAACCCGTCGTGTCCGGCAGGTCGGGGAAATGCTTGCGCACGGCGTATTCGATCATCGCCTCGTCGGCCGCGACGACGAACGCGGTCCGCGAGGTGAAGACGAAGAGACGGACCGCCTCAAGGGTTTCGATGGCGGTGTCCGGGAGGCAGCGGTCGAGGTCGTCGATGAGGACGACGAGCTGCTCGACGCCCGCCTTCTCCAAGAGGTCGTCGAACGCTTTCCGGAAGGCGTTGATCTCTTCGGGGACGTTCGCGCTTTCGCCGTCCTTCTCCTTCAGGAGACCCTTCACGCCATCGATAGCTGATTGAACTTTGTCCTTGGTGGCGAGCTTCGCGGGGTCCGCCAGCACGCCCTCCAACGTGCCAACGATCGCGTTGATCTGGTCGGGTGTCGGGATGCCCGTGAACGCGGTGAAGGCGAGGCCTCCTGCCTTCTTGGCGACCTTGAGCCAGTCGATGCGGCGGAAGACGTCCTTGACCGCTTCTCCCGCCCTCGTCAGCGCCGGCCGTTTCTCGATCAGTCCTGTGACAATGCCCTCGATCAGCGCGATCTTGGCATCTTCGAATCCCTGGAACCGCCATCCGTTGAATTTGAGGCACAGGACCTTCGCTTCCGATTCGAAGCCGGCTTCAATCATCTCCAGGACGCTCGATTTGCCCGCGCCCCAGTCGCCATGCACGCCGATCGTTACTGGTCGATCAGGCCGGTCCCCCAGGAGCTTGATGATCGTTGTTGCGATCGCCTCGTTGTTGAGGAGGTCGACCTTGGTTTCGTTGTCTGTCAGGATCATCGGCTCACCCCGTTCTGATCGAAAAGCTCCCTTACTGGGATGAAGGGGCGCCCCGTTTCAGCAGCCCTGCGCACCTTGCGTTCGAGAACCGCTTTGAGCGGGATCTGACGATCGAGCGCGTCGTAGATGTCGCGGCCATCCATGCAGATGAACCGCTTGCCCGAGCCGAATGCAGAGAGGCCGTCGGGTGTGAAGCCGTTGTAGCTGACGAAGAGCCCGCGGGCCCAGGCAGCCTTCTGTTCGAGCTTACCATGAAAAACATGGAGGTCGGCGACACCCGTCGGCGCCGAATGCCACTTCGCCTCGAACAGGTAAGTCTCCTCGCCGAGCAGAAAGCTGCCGTCGATCTGTTCGCCGGTGTTGCGGAACGGTTCGCGGGCCTTCAGGCCCGCCATGTCGAAGCTCCGCTTCAGGAAGCTCTCAAAGGCATAGCCTCGCTCATGCGACTGCAGCGATGCGACACGCACGAGTTCGTCCCGCAGCTCGGCGAGCAGTCGCCAATCGAAAGCTGGTCGCGGCGGCATGCCGCCGGCGTCCGTCGGCTGACCGGTTAGCCGGGCCAGTAGCCCTAGATACCGTCCTTCAGCGTTCACTACGGGATCCTCCCGGCCCGTGCGCGCCAGGAATTCCCTACGATGCTCCCAGAGGGCCTGCAAGGTTCGGGCGGCAGTGGCGTCGTCGACCTTCTGAAGGAAGCAGCGCAGCCGCTTGCCCTTAGAGCCACCATGGTCGGCATAGATCGAATTGTCGATGTCGACGTCCAGCTCCGCGGCGAAGAATTCCGAGAAGCTCGAATCCGAAAAATCGAGCACGTAGCCGCGGCCTCGAACGAAGTCGACGAGATCATCTACGAGACGGAGATCGATGGACCGTATCGCGCTCATTCCCACTCTGGCTCTGGTTCAGAGAAGGGCTCGATGTAGCCGAAGTCTACTTCTCGAAGCCGCGTCGCGGGATTGACTACGGCATCATCGATTTCGATGTCTTGGCCACCTTTGCCTGTCACAGTGAGCGTAATTTGATAGCGATGTTGAAGGGTCACGTCTTCGACAGTCCCTCCTAGGGACACATAATCCTTGTCGATGCTGTCATGGACTGAAAAGTTAAACGAAGCCTGGACCTTAATTCTTGCAGTGACTGGCACAAGAAACGTGACGCTGTCAGCATCCGATGAGACAATCCTCTGCTCGGCGTCATGGCCCGCGTATTCCATCTCTTCAACAACGGCTTCTTCGATCTCCGCGTCCCATTCCATAAACGCCGACGCATCCACGTCGAAATCGAGATCATCGAGATCCCTTTGGATTGCACCTACGATGGCGCTGGCGACAAATCCGTTGGGATCGGCGGTGATGGAAGCGATGCATTGTGCGACGACATCTTCATCCTCGTGAAACAGCGCTAAGGCCTTCCCGATATCGTCGGCGCAATAGAGATAGTCGCTCTCTTCGCAGAACGTCAGCCAACCGCGGTCTTTGCTGACGACGAGTACAGGGCCATTGTCTTCGGACCACCGTCGCAGTGCCGCCAATGCAATGGCATCTGGAAACTCGTGTTTCTTGTTTGCTCCCGCGAATGGGGGTAGTGCACCGAAATATCTGCTCAAAAGCTCAGCAGTCTCAACCGCGCCCTCTGACGAGACGACTTCCATACCGATGGTCGCGGTGAAGGTGTTGAATAACTCGTTTGCGTGATCGGCGACGCGGTCGCGGGGTGTCAAAGCTGCTTTGAAAGTTTCGATGGCGCCAGCATCAGCTTTCCAGATTTTCGTATGGGCCCTCAAGGCTGACATTAGTTGATCGTAGGCGGCATCGTGTGCAGTTGTCATGTGGCTTGTCACCTCGCCGGCGACGACGTCCGCAATGAGTGAGGCAACATTCTTTGTCCTCAGGTTGCCGATGCTGAGCAGGATACGATTGTCCAGGTTGCCGTTAGTGTTGAGACCGTCAACTATGTTGGTGTCGAGCGTAAATCCCCTGACCTCGCCCGCAGCGATCATGCCTCTTATTTCATCAGCATCATATTGCGGCACTCGCTTCCCCCTCTTTAATCTTACGCTGTCGCTTTGTTCTTTCAAAGCAATCAAGCCACAGAAGTCGACCTACGCCTTTCCCACCACGAGCAATCTTATTGTCGGTGTCGGTGGTCGTGAATGCCTCGTAGTTCTTTCGGTCCAGGCCTGTTCCATTGTCCTCAACGACAATCTTAACGTGGGCCTGCTTGCGTCCAGTAACAATGTTTACGATCACCCGGCCGCTGTTGGCAACGTCGTCTCGAAAACGGTCCTGCGTGCTGTAAATTGAGTTGCTGATGGCTTCAAACAGCGGCTGCATAGCATCCGCGGTATTCGCAGGTTTCGGTAGTCGCTCGATTCTTTTGACAAGATTGCTTTGAAGCGAAGCCATCTTTTCCCCCAGTTAGCGATACAGCTTATGCGTTTATTTGGTGATTGGGCAACGCCGTCGACTCGTCACTAACAGTATTCTTCTCATGGACTAACGATTGATGCATTGCTCCGGTAGGTTTTGTAGTCATGGTTTAGTCGGGACCAGTCGCATGATATCGATATTGGGACCGGAGTTAGTTCATCACCGATCAGCACGCGGTGTCGGAGCTGCAGCTGGTTTCGAACATCCTATATCACCCCCCACGCCCGAAACCTCCCCCTCCCCGTCATCTCCCGGAGCCCCAGCTCGCGGACAATCCGCCGCGCCGCCTGCGGCGTCACCTCGAGGGTGTTCGCCACCATGCCGGCCGACACCAACGGTTTTGCCATGACCAGCTCGACCAGGTCCGGCAGCTTCGATGAAGTTCGACGTCCTTCCAGTTTCCGATCCATCATCGTTTTCGCGAGCGCCAGCCGGTCATGCTCCTTCAGACCGACTTCGGCGGCCGCGAGCAGACCGTCGGCGATGGCCAGCAGCCGGATTTCGCGATCACGATGCCGGCGCCGATCGACAGGCACGGTCTTGAGGCCGAGATTCATGGCGGCGAGATGCGTGCCTGACGTGACGCCAGCCTGGCGCAGGATCGAGGCGCAAAACAGCCGGCCGATCCAGGGCGCATGCTGCAGCACCGAGATCTCGTTCCACGCATCCAGGGCGACGATCGACTGCAGCACCGCCGGCAGATCTTGCGCCTTCCGAAGGACGCCACGCCATTCCTCCAGGCGTTCGTCCTCGTCCCAGTCGAGATCGTAGACCAGTGGATCTCGTTTACGAGCGCCGGCGAGGCTGGGCGCTCTTGCTTGTTCGATGGCAGCTTCCGATCGGGCGAGGACCGCATCGATGGCGGCGAATTCTTCCGCAAGCGGACCGGTATCATCGTTCTCCTCCCCCTCCCCTCCTCCGACCGTGCCAACATCCGGCGCGACGGCGTCGATCGCGACAGTACCGGCGGCGCCATGCGACGCTGCAGGCGGCGCCTGCCCGCGGAGGCCGCGGAGGCCTTCGGGGCTGAGCGGCCAACTGGGTGGCTGCGCCGCAATGCGCCGGCGGGTTTTCAGGACATCGCGGGCGATAGTGAGTTCGTGGGTCGGGGTGCGGACATCCTTGGTGGCGTCGTGCAGGACCAAGTCCTCAAGATGGACCAGTTCACCGTCGATCCACAGCGAGGCGCAGGCGTCGGCGAAATGCATGCGCTCGATCCACCCTTCCCCGACCGGCGAGCGAGCGACTCGCTCGTCGAGGCGGGCAAGTGCAACGCCAGCCTCCGAAATCGGCCGCAACAGGCTCTGGATTGGCAAATTCGACAAGTCGTAAGACATTGAATTCATGGTAAATGATTTGCTAAACGAACTCTAGTTAAGAGTTATGGTTCGTCACTGGATGATCTTGCGGAGATAACGTGTCACTTCCGATAAGTACCTGTTATCGGAAGTGAGATAGCCAACCCGTTGACCAACAGCGCCTCACGCCTTATTATCCACCGAAGTGCGCTCAAATTCACTTCGCTCAAGGAATTGTCATTGTCATGACTGTCACGGTCAAGGTCGCCGAGGCCAAAACCCACCTGTCCGACCTGCTGGCCAGGGTCGAGGCTGGCGAGGACTTTATTATTGCCCGCGGCAATGATCCGATCGCCCGTTTGGTCGCCATCGACGAGCGCCGCCAGCGACTGGCCGCCATCGAGGCAGTCCGGGCGCTGCGCGCGCAAGCCCAGTCCGTCACCCACGAGGAAATCCAAGACTGGAAGCAGGAAGGCCGGCGCTGATGGCCTTTGTCGTCGATGCCTCGATCGCCGGCGCTTGGCTGTTGCCGGACGAGGACAATACACTCGCTGAACAGGCGATGCTGCGAATGGCCGATGAGGACGCCGTGGCGCCGGATCTCCTACGCCACGAAATTCGCGGCATCCTATTGAGCGCCGAGCGCCGCGGCCGGATTTCCGACGACCTTGTCCATTCCGCACTGTCGCGGCTTCGTGCCCTGCCGTTAAAGCTCGTCGGCCCTGGCGACGATACGGAGGTGGTGCGCCTGTCGCGCAAGTACCGTCTCAGCGCCTACGATGCCGCCTATCTCGCCCTCGCCCTGCTCGAACGTCTGCCATTGGCCACGCTCGACCGGCGACTGGCCGGGGCCGCAAGCGAGGAAGGCGTGGGCCTTTTGGGACCAATCGAGCATGAGCAATGACGTTCCGGCATCGATTTTGGCACGCGCGGCAACTCTGGACACGATCGCCGCGGTGCTGCCTATCGATCGGCGCGACAGGCTCGCCGAGCTTCTGACCGACGAGGACGTCGAGACACTCAAGCACCTCGTCAACCAGGGCATGGGCGACAATACGCTGCGGGCTCTTGCCTCCGACCTCGCCTATCTCGAAGCCTGGTCGCAAGCAGCGGCCGGCGCTCCCCTACCCTGGCCGGCGCCCGAGGCCCTGCTGTTGAAATTCGTGGCGCATCATCTCTGGGACCCGGCGAAGCGCGAAAGCGATCCAGATCATGGCATGCCTTCCGACGTCGATCAGGTCTTGCGCGATCGCGGCTTCCTGCGGACTGCCGGACCGCATGCGCCGGACACCGTGCGCCGACGTCTCGCCAGCTGGTCGACGCTGACCAAGTGGCGTGGCCTCAACGGCGCCTTCGCCTCCCCCGGCCTGAAATCCGCTATTCGGCTTGCCGTGCGCGCCGTGCCGCGGCCACGCCGCCGCAAGAGCGCCAAGGCGGTCACCGGCGACGTCCTGGCAAAGTTGCTGGCGACCTGTGGCGGCGACAGCCTGCGCGATTTCCGCGACCGCGCGATCCTAATGGTCGCCTTCGCCTCCGGCGGTCGCCGGCGCAGCGAAGTCGCCAATCTGCGGAAGGAGCAGCTGACGATCGAACAACCGGTAAAGGGTGAGGACGATATCCCCCTCCCCTCCCTTGCAATCCATCTCGGTCGCACCAAGAATTCGGGCGCCGGCCAGGACGAGGTCGTCTATCTCACTGGCCGGCCGGTGGACGCGCTGAATTCTTGGCTGGCGGCCGCGAAGATAGACAGCGGCAGTGTGTTTCGGGCGATCGACCGCTGGGGCAATGTCTCTCGACGGGCGCTTGATCCGAAGGCGGTCAGCGATATCGTCAAGCGGCGGGTGGCCGAGGCTGGGCTGGAGGTGGGGGAATTTTCAGCGCACGGTCTGCGAGCAGGCTATCTCACGGAGGCCGCAAATCGTGGTGTCCCCCTGCCCGAAGCTATGGAACAATCACGCCATCGGTCGCTTCAGCAGGCATCAAGCTACTACAACACCACCACACGGCGCACAGGTCGGGCAGCCCGCATGATTTAACCAAGATGTGGTACGATCAACGGAAAATTTCATCCAAGGCGTGGAGCCCTCGGAGAAAGGAGCAACAAGGTTGAATGACAGTCGGGCAGTTAAGGTGGTCCTCTTAAATGAACAGGCCACACTACCAGAGTACAAAACGAGCGGTTCAGCAGGAGCTGACCTCTTTGCCGCATTCAGCGGACCAGCCATAGTCTTAGAACCAGGCCAGCGCACAAACGTCCCTACCGGAATTTGCATCGAGCTTCCCGAATCGATGGAAGCACAGGTTCGTCCGCGTTCGGGCCTTGCGTCGCACCATGGAGTAACAGTCCTGAACTCCCCTGGTACGATCGACAGTGACTATCGCGGCGAGGTTATCGTCATTCTTCTAAACACGTCCGAGACCCCTTACACAATCAAATCGGGTGATCGCATAGCACAGATGGTGATCGCTCCAGTGGTTAAGGCAGTATTTGACACCGTCACCGAGCTTGGCAGCTCCGCCCGAGGCCATTCCGGTCTGGGAAGTACCGGAAGCTAGGCGAGATTTCGCACCCGCACACAACATCAGTGCGCCCATGGGATCTTCTTGATGATCCATCGATTCACTGCTGAAAGATCCTCAGCACTGGCGTCGAGCTTTGCCTTCAGGGACATTTCACTGGCGGGCGTCAATTTCAATCTTTGAAGCGCGAGGCTGAGTAAGAATTCGCTTAGCGCTTCGCCGTGCGGCAGATGTTGCAAATCCACCATTCTTCCGATCAGATCCGCCATGCGTTCACTTTCGATTGGGGCGTCGCGATAGTCGAGTTCGATCGGGAGTGACGCCCTGATAAAGGCCGCCTGTATTATCCCATCGTTGAAGCGGAAGAACGTCTCGGCTGCAATGACACAGTGGTTATACGCGTCATTAAGCAGCCGTTCGGATTGCAGTGTGTCCTGTCCGGAGCGGATGTTCGCCACGATAGCCGCTATTGTGGTAAACACGTCTGCTTGAGAAGACGTTGAGCAGTTTACGGTACGCGGCCAAAAAGCAAAATTATCCCTTAACTCAAGTTTACCGCCCCGCCCTTCCAGGAACAAATTGTCGATGAGACCAACGGAGTTATCTAATTCCCCCAAGCGCTTTTCGAGTTCATCCGGAAGATTGTCGTCCTCAACTAGCAGCGCTCGTTCAGCGTGCCAGCTCTCCGCTAGCCGTTCTCGATCAATTAAGATGTCAAACCATTTATGGAACCTATGCGTGGGCTGCTCCAGATTGCTCTTCAGTGCTGAGGAGAACGCAGGAGAGGAAGGCATCGCTGCGGTAGTGATATAGATTCTGTGCGAGGCGGGCGCGTATTTCCGGAGAGCTCGGCTCGCCATAAGGAACTCCCCGCCGTGGCCAGTTGCGCCTCCAACAACTACGACTGGGGCTTCACGGATTTCCCAATCCATTTCCCCGGACTCGATTTCCTTCAAAGTGAGGCTCCGGCACTCCACCAACTGCCCTCCCTGCGCGTTCACTTCAGCCGTGATAGCCGAAGCAAGGGTCTTGGACGAAGGGTCATCGGCAAAATGAACGACCGCACGTGTCGAAGCCGGAATACTCGTCGCCACAAGTGTTCTAACCCACTTCTTGAACGCCTCGGTAAATACCAATTTTTCGACATCAATCCAGATCGCTCTCCGTGAATTAGCGATAAGGCTTGACTTGTAGGCTCGAAAAACGTTCTGCCCGACTAGTTGGTGCAAAAATCCTTTGACAGCCTCAGGCCTGTCACCAAGCTTAGGAACGATCGCTCTGGGACCGTCCGGAACTGCATGGAAATGCTCACCTATTAGGTTGATGGGCCGGCTGTTTTTGGGGTTAATCCGCGTGGTCTGAGGTTGAATCCCATGTGGATTCAGCTCGGCATCGTACTCTAGATTTGCGAGGGTGGTCGTGTTCGGCGTGCTGACGGGCGCCGTGGAAAACAGCGTCACAACCATCTTCGGGTCGGCAACCACCTTCGAGATCCCCTTCGCCATTTCGCCCGACTGGGAGGCAGAGATAAGCACCAGCTCTTTCCTGTCCTTATGGAAGGGGTGCGTATCTTTACCATCGTACGACTTGAACGTTGTTATGACCGGAACGGTTTTTCGATCTTTCATGATTACGGCGGCGAAGGCCAAGCTGGCGATTGCCGATGTGTCGACATGGATCCTCTGGACATCATCGGTAAGCAACCCAAGAATCCAGAACGCGCAGAAGAATATTTCCGCCCCCTCCGCCAATGCGTGTGCTGCCCTCAGAAAGCGACTGTCTGGTCGGCCGGAAGGCTTCATAAAATGCGCGGTTGGGCCCGCCTCAAGTAATGCTCCGCGATCGCGAAAGAGCTTGGTGAGGCCCTGTCGCCGAATAGGCTCCAGGTTAAGCTTCTTGGGAGGGAAAGCTCGGAAGGCCCGCAGAAATCTCACCTGTCCGGAGCGATCGTAAACGTAAGCGCCGATAGGAACGTCGCGTGAAATTGGCGCAAAGATATCCGCCAACTCATTATCGAGATCGGTGAGATCGGTAGCCAGTATTTCCGGGAAAAGGACGATCACCAATTCGGGCGACAGATCATTTCTCGTATGGTCAGAAACTGCTGTCGTCAGATCGTTGGCATCGAATTCGCCCGGCCCCGAAAAGATTACGAGCGTTGAAGCTCCATTGGGCGCCTCAGCGCTCCGGCATCGAAACGAATAAAGGCTATTCATTAATTATGCTCTCGGTTCAAAGGCAACATTACAGTGATGAGGGTTCCATCTGCCCAAGCGCGAGCCTGATTAGGCCGGCCACCAGCAATCGAGTCCTCCAGGCCTTCGTCAGTCTCGGATTGGTGTCCAGGCACGCCGGCGACGTGGACAAGGGAAAGCCTCCCGGAACGAACGCGAATGAACCCACCATTTTCGCTGACAACGCGCATAATTCTGAAGAGCCCGTTACCGCTTGTCTCGCCGCCCTTTGTTGTTCCACCCTTGCGGAAGCAGGCAAGTACAGCTTCGAACTCGTCATCTACCGATATATGACCCTCAAGAATTCCCGCGGGAACTCCGGCCTTCTTTTGTAACCACGTTTGGGCCAACCCAGCACCGCTATCGAAGATAGACATCTCGACGAACTGCGCGTGTTGGGCGTCTGGATGATCAGGGCGCCAAGCCTGAAAGTAGTCCTCAATCGGTCTATGCCCTGATGCGCTCGGAACAAGCTGATCTCGTTTAATGTACCTAGAGCCTATCAGGACGCCTCGAGCGGACCTTCGATAAACATTCCCGGCGGCGTCTGCCTGTGCGTGTTCATGCGTGTTGAGAAAAGCCTCGTACACGAGACTAGCCGCAGCATTGATCAGTCTCGGATCGCTAATGGGCCGGGATCGAGGAAGGATTGCGTGGCCGGCCGCGTTTAACAAATCGGCAAAATCCCGACGGCTTCTAACTTGATCGCTGTTGGGGCTGTAGAGGCGATTTGGTCGAGCGAGCCGCTTGGCATTGTCGATACAAATTAAAGGGATGGTCGTTCTCGCAAACGTTCGGAGATCTTTGAGGTGGCCAAAATGCATAGCTTCGACAAAAGGCAATGCAGTTTCCATCGCCTTAGATCGCTCGATCGCCGCATCACCATATCCCCTAATTGCACGGGCAAAATTCAAAGCTACCAGGCCGACCGCTGTACGTGAAAAGTGTCCAATCGAGACCTCATCGTTTCCGTCGGCGTAAATCCGCAGTAGAGGGTCGTCGCTCGCTCGGCGAGCCCACGTTACAACAAGCTGCAATAGCGACGCCTGGCCACCAACTGCATCAGCTTTCAGTGCGTTTGGCAGTCTTAGCTCTTGCCTTGGATCCGCCCAGAGACTGTCCAGATAAGTTTCAAAATCACCGAGTGAGAAGCTCTTCTCGACATTAAGCAAAGCTTTCTTCCTTCAGCGTAGATTGCGGTACGGCTCATTTAGCAGCCAGCTGGTTTCAATTGTCTTATAGCGCGTACTACAACGGCTAATCGGTCACGTTCCCGTTTGAATCGGAAAATCGAACGAAAAGCTTTTTCTCTCAAATCTCGTAACTGACTATAAATAAGCCAGGATTGACAGAGACGGCTGACAATTGCTCGTTGGCCAGGCGAAAACTCGCCATGGAACGGTTTGTCAGGTCGCGCAGGTATCGACCGGCCGAGTTGATCATGTTCCATCTTTCCAAGATGCAGGCGATGGCAGCCGCAGCATTCTCAGGTGCCATCGCTCCACGCGCCTCCTCGTACGCAGACGGGCTGATGTCATTTTGCAGCTAAGTGAGACGGTTGAGCTCTTTCGTTATTGTCTAGAGTTGCCAGCCGGAAACTTTGCTTTATTTCCATGCGACATCAGGGGCTTAGCATTCATATTCTGCATCTTTTTAATGCGTTAAGCGCTGGTCCTCTCGAAATTGGAATTCGCTCTTAACTGCGCGAAAAGCATTGGCCCAAGCGAAAACTCGCCTCGTCGCGCCTTCGCGGTAAGATCTCGAAGGTAGCCGCCAGCCGAATTGATATGCCCTGCCCGCTCATGGATGCAAGCAACCGCTAACGCCGCTCCCGCCTGCCCCAAGACTTCGCACGCTTCCTCGTAAGCCGACGGGCTCACGCCCAACATGGACCGAACTGTCACTGCGGCTGACATCATTTCGCGCCAGTTCCCGATTGATCCACCCGGCCCAAACGGCACAATCTCAGGGCAGGCCCGCAGTACCATCGACAACGGGAAGACCTCCGGTTCGCCTTTCTGCTTTGCTTGTTTGTTTGGCTCGGACTTTTCGCCCGGCTTCATTTCGAAGCGAGGTTCAAGTTCATAGCAAGATTCGGTATTTGAATTCTGTATGTGGCATCCATTTCCGATGGCATTGCCATCACTTTTTCCGGCTTCTTCGTTTGTTTCCAACATTCTGGTTACTTCGTCGTGGAGGAGGCTCATTTCGTCGAGGCTGGCCATTAAGTCGTGCAGAGTTGGGCGCCGAGCGAACCTCCCAACGATCTCGATAAAACAGGCTTCCGCTGCTTCCCAATTACCCACAAGGTTCTCTTCGATCCCCACCGTGATCAACTTTCGGACATCGCGCCTGACAATCGTGAGACGATCCTTCATAACGCGGAAACGGCGCTGCTCGGCGGCGACTTCCTGGGCGAGGGCAGCGAATTCCCGGGCGCGTGCGAGAAGCGGCGCAAGGCTGAACCCGTACGCATCCTCGATGTCGCCCTCATCGCCCTTGCGAGCATAGCGCTTTCCATTTGGACTATCCTTACGAATGATAATGCCGGCCTCTACCAGAGTGCTGAGGCACTTGCGCAGAGTCGTCCCGGCAATCCCATTTGCCCGGGCCGACAGCTGAGCATTCGAGGGAAAGACGATAAGGTTCTTGTCGCCGCTTAGCTCCGCGAGAGGGTAGAATGATAGGAGAGCATTTAAGACGGCCAAGGCTCGATCCTGAAGCCCAAGTCGTGAGCGCGCATCGCTGACATCGCGAAATACGCGCCACTTATCGACAGGGCGTTCTGAAATCTCCTGATCAGTCTTCACCTGACGCTTCACCAAGGCAAGCGTCATCGGCCGCCGCCCGAAGGGCGTCGTGATATATCCCGTTTCCATGTCCTTCACCTTTCACAAGGCAAAGAAAAGGCTACGCCGGTGTGGCGTTGACTCTTGACTGTGATTCCCGGAAGTGCGATTCTCTAAGCGACCAAACTGAGAGAGGCCTTCTGGAACACCGTTTCGGAGGGCTTTTCTTTGCTCTATTGATCCTTTCCTCGTTTCGTTTGACCTACTGCTTCGTTTTCTTGAACGAAGCGTAGATTTCAGGGAGCACCGACAACAGGTAGTCCCCAAATTCCGGAGCAGCCTTTTTGTCGATCATCAAAGTCAGTGTGCGTTTGTCCTGGCGGAAAGCCGCAGCCTTGACACCATCGTCGGCCTGCCAAACCTCTGCCTGAACCTTTTCCTTCTTCGCCTTTTTCGGCGCTACCGCTTCGAAGACACGGGCAAAGCGTTCGTCCGAGGGGAGGGCTTTCACTTCGTCATCAGAAAGAACGACGCGCGCCTGCGCGACGGCCCCATCCGTGCCCAACCGTGCGGCAAGCTCGCCCCAACGGTCCCGACCAGTTTTAGGAGCCGCACCGATCCCGCGGATAATATCGGTGGGCAGCTGCGTCGCCGCCTGGATCAGGCGCGACAGATTGCTCTTGTCGACGGCGAGCGCGCTCATGATGACCGACCGTTGAAATCCTTTTGCTTCGAGTTCAGCGGCATAAAGCGCACGTTCGATGAACGACAAATCTTGTCGAGCGCTATTCTCCTGACCCTGAGCCAAAACCAGTTCGTCGTCAGTCATATTCCTGACGGCCGCTTTGATCTGAAGCCCTGCCGCCTTGACCGCGCGGAGCCGTCGACGACCATAGGCGATTTGATACCGCCCTTCGATGGATGGGTGAGGTCGAACGAGGATGGGAACCTGCTGTCCGTTTTCCCGAACGTTTCGAGCAAACTCCTCGAACTGCTCCCCGTCCTCATCGAGGCGATCGGTAACGGCCGGCGCATCGATGAGATCAGGATCAAGGTCCGTCAGCGACTGGGATTTCAACAATTCGATGGAGCGCGAAACCGCGCCAATTGCCCCCCGCGGGGCGTATTGCGGCGTGACGTTTTCCTGGGCGGAGACATCCGCGTCTCCGCCACGAAATTTGGGGCCGGCGAGATCGGAGAGAAGGTGTTTTCTAGCCATTTTCTGCTCCTCTTTTGGCAGCTAAAAGAGCGAAAGCAGTTAGCGTTTCCAGGCCGCTAGGCCCAAAGTTTCCGGCTGGCAACTTCTCAGCAATGCAGCAATTGATGGGCGTTACCGTCGAGATCATTTCCGGCCCCAAGATGTTTGTATGAGTTGCTCGATTTCGGTGTTCACATTGTCGAGCGATTCCATCGCCCGATCGTAGGTCGCTCTCGTGAATTGATCACGGCTCACCTCGTAGAGAGTCTGCTTGGTGATGCCTGCGTCGGAGATCGCGGTGCTCTTGAGCATCGGATGGTTGAGGACATGATCGCCGAACATTGTCCGCATGAACGATACCATCTGGTTCTGCGGGCCATCGCCAGGCTCGTAGCGGGTTACGAGATAGCGCATCCAGTCGTAGTTCATGCTGCCGCCAGCATCGGCAACAACACTCAGAAGCTCGGAGGTCATCAAGAGAAACTGACACATCGACATCACGTCCAACATCTGCGGGTGGACGGTCACAAGAACGGCTGTCGCAGCGCAAAGAGCCGAGATCGTCAGGAAGCCCAGCTGCGGTGGGCAATCCACGACCATGACATCGTACTCGTCGGCCACTGATGAGATCGCGTCATCCATGCGCGTGAAGAAGATGTTCTTCCGATCATTGGAACCGAGCACCTTAGCGGTATCGTGCTCGAACTCCATAAGCTCGAGATTTCCGGGGACAAGGTCGAGGTTGGTGAAATAGGTCTTCTTGATGACCTCCCTCAGGGGTCGACGCTCGCTGTCATACCTCACAGCCCCATAGAGCGTTTCGTTATCTCCCACATCGAATTCTGGTTGGAAGCCATGGAGCGCAGACATACTGGCTTGAGGATCGAGGTCAATGGCCAGAACCCGGTAGCCGTTGAGTGCGAGATATTGGGCGAGGTGTGCCGCGGTCGTCGTCTTCCCAGACCCGCCCTTAAAATTAACCGCGGTTATTACCTGCAAATGCTCTCGACTCGTACG
This sequence comes from Rhizobium sp. NLR22b, assembly GCF_019685295.1. Classification (NCBI taxonomy): domain Bacteria; kingdom Pseudomonadati; phylum Pseudomonadota; class Alphaproteobacteria; order Hyphomicrobiales; family Rhizobiaceae; genus Rhizobium; species Rhizobium sp. NLR22b. Next base: position 25,356 of record NZ_JABDWM010000021.1, on the reverse strand, counting down.
CCTTGGCGAATAGCGACGGTCGCCTTTGCCGTTTTCGTCAAGATATTCCCGAAGAGCCTGGATGGTTTCAACGGAGTAAGAACGGCGGTTGTTATTGCCGATCTCTGGCTGCGGTCCTTTGCCCTCGAGGGAGAGATGACGGAGATAGCCATCGTTTACGCCAATTAGCTTCGCCGCCTCAGTGGAGGAAAACGACCGGAGCGTTTTGCGAGCTTCAGGCGGATAAAGCTTCACACGGTGCTCGTGTAACGCACCCGAGAGATCTCGCGCATGCGCCGCTATCAGTTTATGGATAGCCTTCTGAAGCTGAACAGAATTCTCCACGACGTCCTCTCGTACACACGGTAATTTTCGTAAACACTGCTTTTTGCCGTGGGTAGAACACCCGATTCCGATCAGCGTTGCAAGAAATTTTAGGTTAACAGAGACTTAACGGCAATTTCTGCTTCAGAGGATGTGAGCGGAAAATGCGCCCGATTTCGCTTTGATTCCTGTGGCTTAAGATCCCAGATCGGCCTCAAGTCTCATTGTGCTTACTAACACTTTTGTTAGTAAGCTCGTGACAACCACCGCGAGTCTGGTTTGCCCAATCGACCATTGAGCCGAATCGTTCCTAACATTTCTGCGAGTAGATCATCCGGCCGCCCACGTGCACACCTCCTGCGTTGATTCATGCAAGAGGCTCGTCATGCACGTAAAGGCAATCCGCAACGCAAAGTCACCTGAAGATCTGAACTTGCTGGACCAGATGCACCAGCTTCGTGCTACGGTGTTTGGAGGACGACTTTCCTGGAAAGTACATTGCATCGAGGGCAGGGAGTTCGATGAGTTCGACGCCCTCTCGCCCACCTACATACTGGCAACTACTCTTGAGCAGCAGGTCGTAGGCTGCGCCCGCTTGCTGCCGGCAACTGGCCCGACGATGCTGCAGACTGTTTTCCCGCAGTTGCTCGAAACCGGCAGACTTATTGCACATAGCCGGATGATCGAGAGCTCGCGATTTTGTGTCGATACCGCATTCACTGATCGTAGGGGAGCTGGCTCCCTTCATAACGCCACCCTGGCGATGTTCGCCGGAATCGTCGAATGGTCCATGTTGAATGGCTATTCCGAAATAGCCACCGCGACCGATGTGCGATTCGAACGAATTCTGAAGCGCGCCGGCTGGCCCATGCGCCGCCTCGGTTCCCCCACGTTGATCAATGAAACGCATAGCGTCGCCGGCGTCTTGCCCGCCGACCAGATGAGCTTTGAACGTCTCCGTCCTGAACGCTATCGCTCCTCCTTCATGCCCCTCCGACAGAAGGCCGCGTGAACAATGATGACCTCACAACATCGCTCTCTTCCCCGATTGGTGAGCAAACTCCAGAACGCCCTTGGCGATCATCTGTGCATGGCGCTCGATGATCCGAGCGTGGTGGAGATCATGCTCAATCCGGATGGCAAGCTCTTCATCGAAAGGTCGGGCCACGGTATTGCTGCCGCAGGGGAGATGCCGCGAGCAGCGGCTGAGACTGTGATCGGCAGCGTGGCCCATGTTCTCGACTCGGAGGTTGATGACGAAAGCCCCATTGTTTCGGGGGAGCTTCCGATCGGCGGCCATCGTTTCGAAGGTCTGTTGCCGCCCGTGGTCGCCGGTCCGTCGTTTACGATCCGCAGGCGCGCGTCACGGCTCATTCCGCTCGACGACTACGTTGCGACCAAGACGATGACGGCCGAGCAGGCAAAAGTCATTCGAAGCGCTGTCGCCTCAAAACTCAACATCGTGGTCGCCGGCGGGACGGGTTCGGGAAAGACGACACTGACGAATGCGATCCTGGGAGAGATCGTTCTTCAGGCGCCCGACGACAGGCTGGTCATTCTTGAGGATACGGCAGAAATCCAGTGTGCCGCCGACAACGCCGTCTGCCTGCACACGAGCGACACCATCGATATGTCTCGCCTGCTCAAGAGCACGATGCGGCTCCGGCCAGACCGCATAATCTTAGGTGAGGTGCGTGACGGCGCAGCGCTCACGCTCTTGAAGGCCTGGAACACCGGCCACCCCGGCGGGATCGCTACCATCCATTCAAACACGGCGCGCTCAGCCTTGCAGCGCCTCGAGCAGCTCACTGCCGAGGCAAGCCAGCAGCCGATGCAGACCGTGATCGGCGACGCGGTGGATCTCATCATTTTCATCGAAAGGGCGCCCAAGGGGCGGCGGGTCACGGAACTTCTCCATGTCAGCCGCTTTGCCGGCGGCCAATACCAGGTCGAACCCTATGCAGAGGACGCACGCGATGCAGCTTAACCGATCTCTTCAATATATCGGTCTCCTGGCCGTCGGCGCGGTGAAGATGGCATCGCCGGCCCTGGCCAGCTCCGGCGGCAGTCTTCCCTGGGAAAGACCGCTGCAGCAGATCCAGGAGTCGATCACTGGTCCGGTTGCAGGCGCGATTGCGTTGGCCGCGGTCGCCATCGCAGGCGGCATGCTGATCTTTGGCGGTGAACTGAACGATTTCGCGCGGCGGCTCGTCTATGTCGTGCTTGTTGCCGGCATTCTGCTCGGCGCGACCAATATCGTCGGCCTGTTCGGTGCCACAGGCGCCTCGATCGGGGTCTACGACGAGCGAGACACTTCCATCGATCAAAACGGAGAAGGGGAGGGGGCTTATGGCTGAGTCCTTGTCCGGCCTCCAGCGCAACCGCATTCACCGCGCGCTGTCGCGACCAAACCTCCTGATGGGAGCGGACCGGGAATTGGTGCTGCTGACGGGCCTCGCCGCCGTCATCCTGATTTTCGTGGTGCTGACCCTCTACTCGGCACTCTTCGGCGTCGCCGTCTGGATCGTCATTGTCGGGCTGCTGCGGATGATGGCGAAGTCCGATCCGATGATGCGACAGGTCTACATCAGGCACATCTCCTACAGGCATTACTACAAAGCGACCACGTCTCCGTGGCGGCGCTATTGAGGAGGCAGACATGGTCGCTCTCAAGCGCTTCCGGGCCACAGGCCCATCCTTCGCCGATCTCGTCCCTTATGCCGGCCTGGTCGACAACGGCGTGCTCCTTCTGAAGGACGGCAGCCTGATGGCCGGCTGGTATTTTGCCGGGCCGGATTCCGAAAGTGCCACAGAGCTCGAGCGCAACGAGTTGTCGCGCCAGATCAATGCAATCCTGTCGCGGCTCGGAAGCGGTTGGATGATTCAGGTCGAAGCCGTCCGTATTCCGACATTCGACTACCCTGCAGAAGACCGCTGCTATTTCCCCGATGCGGTGACGCGCGCAATCGACGCGGAGCGCCGGGCGCATTTCGAGCGCGAGCGGGGACATTTCGAGAGCAAGCATGCGCTGATCCTCACCCATCGGCCGCTCGAATCCAAGAAGACGGCTTTGAGCAAATACATCTATTCCGACGAGGAGAGCCGCAAGAAGACCTATGCGGACACGGTGCTCTTCATCTTCAGGAACGCGATCCGCGAGATCGAGCAATATTTCGCCAACACCGTTTCGATCCGCCGGATGGAAACGCGCGAGGTCCGCGAGAGGGGAGGGGAGCGCGTCGCCCGCTATGACGAACTGCTGCAGTTCGTCCGCTTCTGCATCACCGGCGAGAACCACCCGATCCGACTTCCCGATGCTCCCATGTATCTCGACTGGGTCGCGACCGCCGAACTCGAGCATGGCCTGACCCCAAAGGTCGAGAACCGTTTCCTGGCCGTGGTGGCAATTGACGGACTGCCGGCTGAGAGCTGGCCCGGGATCCTCAACAGCCTCGACCTGATGCCGCTCGCCTATCGTTGGTCCTCTCGCTTCATCTTCCTCGATGCGGAAGAGGCGCGGGCGTGGCTGGAGCGAACCCGCAAGAAGTGGCAGCAGAAGGTTCGACCGTTCTTCGACCAGATATTCCAGACACAAAGCCGCTCGGTTGATCAGGATGCGATGACGATGGTGGCCGAAACTGAAGATGCCATCGCGCAGGCCTCGTCGCAGCTGGTCGCCTATGGATATTACACGCCGGTCATTGTCCTATTCGATGGCGATCGGGAGGCACTGCAGGAAAAGGCCGAGGCAATTCGCCGGCTGATCCAGGCCGAAGGATTTGGGGCGAGGGTCGAAACGCTCAACGCGACCGATGCCTATCTCGGCAGCCTACCGGGCAACTGGTACGCAAACATCCGCGAGCCGCTGATCAACACCAGCAATCTCGCTGACCTGGTCCCGCTAAACTCGGTGTGGTCGGGCAATCCGATGGCGCCGTGCCCGTTCTATCCACCGAACTCACCACCACTGCTGCAGGTCGCAAGCGGCTCCACCCCATTTCGGCTGAACCTTCATGTCGATGACGTCGGACACACGCTGATCTTCGGTCCAACCGGCTCGGGGAAGTCGACACTTCTGACTCTGATCGCTGCCCAGTTCCGGCGCTATGAACGTGCCCAAATCTTCGCTTTCGACAAGGGAAGCTCACTGCTACCGCTGACGCTGGCTGCCGGCGGCGATCATTATGAAATCGGCGGCGAGAATGGGGAGGAGGGGAAATCCTTGGCTTTCTGCCCGCTCTCGGACCTTTCCGGTGACGCGGACCGGGCCTGGGCCGCGGAGTGGGTCGAGATGTTGGTGGCGCTGCAGGGCGTCACCATCGCGCCTGATCATCGTAACGCCATCTCCCGTCAAGTCAGCTTGATGGCGAGCGCGCCCGGACGGTCGCTGTCCGACTTTGTCAGCGGCGTGCAGATGCGTGAGATCAAGGACGCGCTTCATCACTATACCGTTGACGGACCCATGGGCCAGCTTCTCGATGCCGAGCGGGACGGCCTGACGCTCGGCGCCTTCCAGACCTTCGAGATCGAGCAGTTGATGAATATGGGCGAGCGCAATCTCGTGCCTGTGCTCACCTATCTGTTCCGCCGCATCGAAAAACGCCTCGACGGTTCGCCGAGCCTGATTGTGCTCGATGAAGCCTGGCTGATGCTCGGCCACCCGGTGTTCCGAGCCAAAATCCGCGAATGGCTGAAGGTGCTCCGCAAGGCCAATTGCGCCGTCGTACTTGCCACCCAATCGATCTCGGACGCCGAGCGCTCGGGGATCATCGACGTGCTGAAGGAATCCTGCCCAACCAAGATCTGCCTTCCGAACGGAGCTGCCCGCGAACCGGGAACCCGCGAGTTCTACGAGCGCATCGGATTCAATGCGCGGCAGATCGAGATCGTTTCGAACGCCATTCCCAAGCGCGAATATTATGTCGTCACCCCGGAAGGCCGGCGGCTGTTCGACATGGCGCTCGGCCCGCTGACACTCAGCTTCGTCGGCGTGTCCGGAAAGGAAGACTTGAAGCGCATCCAGACGCTTCGTTCCGAACACGGCCGCGACTGGCCGATCCACTGGCTTCAGATGAGAGGAGTTCACGATGCCGCATCGCTGCTTAACTTCGCATAGATTGCTCACCAGTCTTGTAGCCGTCACCGTGGCGATTGGCGGCTTCTCGCCGGCAAGGGCCGGTACCGCGACAGGTGCGGCGACCGAATGGACGCAGGTGCTGAACAATGGCGAGTTGGTCGCGCTCGTCGGAAAATCCGGCGAGCAGATCCAGAACCAGCTCACGCAGATCAATCAGCTGGCGCAGCAGATCGAGACGCAGCTGAACATCTATCAAAACCTGCTGCAGAACACCGCGACGCTCCCGTCGCATATGTGGGGCGAGGTCGAGAGCGACCTCAACCAGCTCCGCAGAATCGTCGATCAGGGACAAAGCATCGCGTTCTCCATGGGCAATGCCGACGACGTGTTGCAACAGCGGTTCCAGAGCTATGCCACCCTGAAGACCAGCCTGCCAACCAATGAGACCTTTTCCTCCACCTATCAAACCTGGTCGGACACCAACCGCGATACGATCGCCAGCACTCTGAAGGCGGCGAGCCTCACGACCGATCAGTTCGACAGCGAGGAAAGCACGATGTCCTCGCTCCGGTCGATGTCGGAAACGGCCGATGGCCAGATGAAAGCCCTGCAGGTGGGGCATGAGATTGCCGTGCAGCAGGTGGCCCAGACGCAGAAGCTCCGCGGTCTCGTCTCGCAGCAGATAACGATGATGGGGACCTGGCTCCAGACCGAGCAGACCGACAAGGACCTGGCGCAGGCGCGGCGGGAAACGTTCTTCAACTCCGGGGTCAAAACTATTCCGGAAGGTCAGAAAATGGAGCCCCGCTGGTGAACCGCGTCGTCCTCGTTGCCGTGCTTCTCACTGTCGCAGCTGCTTCGTCTGCCGCAACAATATTGATCGTCAATTCCAGAACCATGGGCAAGCCCGAGCTCACTGAGGAGCAGCGTTCTGCCCGGGAAAAGCTCTTCGGCTCCGGAAGCGAGCTGCCGTCGGTCAAGGACAGGCAGGAGATGCGCCCGAGATGGTGAAGATCACTGCACGTATTTTTCTGATCGCGGGACTCGTTTCCGTCGCCTTTGCTGCGCCCGCTCTCGCGCAGGAAGGACAGGTCTTGACCGAGCTGGAGAACCAAGTCTCGACGGCCGCGAAAGGATGGGAAACGACCATCATGGACGCGGCGAAATCGCTGTTCTGGATCCTGGCCACAATCGAAATTGGAATAGCCGCGGTCTGGCTCGCGATCCAAGCGGCCTCTCTCGACAGGTGGTTCGCGGAACTCGTTCGGCGGATCATGTTCATCGGGTTCTTTGCCTTCGTCCTCACGCAAGGTCCGACCTTCGCCCGCGCGGTGGTCGACAGTCTTTTCCAGATCGGCGCCGGCGGCGGTTCGGCGTCCCCGGCCGAGATTTTCGACGCCGGCATTCGAGTGGCATCGCAAATGTCGCAGCAGGCCCAGTTCGGGGTTTTCGAGGACAATGCGCTCGCGATCGCCGCAGTATTGGCGATGTGTGTCGTTGTCATATCCTTCTCACTCGTCGCCGCGATTTTCGTTTCGGTGATGGTGGAGATGTATGTCGGCTTGCTCGCCGGCATGATTATGCTCGGTCTCGGCGGCTCATCCTACACGAAAGACTTCGCCGTCCGGTATCTCGTCTACGCCTTTGGCGTCGGCATGAAACTGATGGCACTGGTGATGATCGCAAAGATTGGATCGCAGGTCCTCTTAGGCCTGGCGAATGCGCCGACCGCGTCCTCCGACCAGTTCGTCACGACCCTGGCGATCGCCGGCATCTCAGTGGTCGTGTTCATTATCGCCATGTATGTCCCGAACATCATTCAGGGTGTCGTGCAGGGCGCGTCGGTTTCTGGGGGCATGGAAACGATCCGCCATGGCGGCCAGGCAGCGTTATTCGCCGCCGGCGCAGAATTTCTGGCAGCGGGTGCGGCGAGGGCGGGTTTCACCGCCGGTCAATCCGCGAGGGCAACGGGTTCATCGCTCGCAGGGGCCGCGCTTCGAGGTTTGGGAGCGGGGATCGGAGCCGCCGGTGGCGCTGCCGGGTCAGCGGCACGAGACAAGGCGATCGGTTCGCCCGGAGCTTATGCCGGATCGCTCCTCGGCCTCGCCAACGCCAAGCTCGATGAGAGTCGCAGCGGTCACAGCGGGCCAAATCCGCCTCCTGAACGAAAAGACTAACAGCAATCAGAAAGTGATGGATCGATGGCAGCGAACGGCGTCCCCGAAAACCCCTATATTGCCGCACGCCAGGAGTGGAGTGAGCGATACGGATCTTATGTGCAGGCTGCAGTCGCCTGGCGGATCGTCGGCATTCTGGGGCTGACCATGGCGGTCATCGGCTTCGGTTATGCGATGTATCTCAGCACCCAGGTCAAGCTGGTGCCCTATGTCGTCCAGGTCGACAAACTGGGTACGGCGGTGACCGCCGGTTTCCCAGAACAGATCGAATATGCGGACGTGCGCGTGGTGCGCTCGACGCTCGGCAATTTCGTGACCAGCTTCCGTTCGATCACTCCTGACGCCGTCGTGCAAAAGCAGTACATCGATCGGACCTACGCCTTGTTGCGGATGTCCGACCCTTCCACCGAAAAAATCAATTCGTGGTTTCGCACCAGCTCGCCGTTCGAGAAGGCGAAAACCGCAACGGTCGCCATCGAGGTCAACAACATCGTGGCGCTCTCGAACCAGACATATCAGATCGACTGGACCGAATACGAACGGGACCGCAAGGGCAAGGAAACGGGCACGCGCCGGTTTCGGGGGATCGCGACGGTGACACTGACGGCACCCCAGGACGAGGCGACCATCCGCCTCAATCCCATCGGTCTTTATGTCCGTGATTTCGACTGGACAGCACAACTTTAAGGGCAGGAGTTTTCAATGCACATAACAGGATTGATGGCAGCCGCGAGCTGCATGGCCGGACTCGTCTTTGTGGGCGGCGCCCACGCGCAAAGCATGACGAGCAACGAGGTCAAGGGCACCAGGCTGTCAAGCAAATGGCGGGGCACGGCGGGGCTTGTGACCACGGGACCAGACGGAAAGGTCATCTTCCTGTTCGGCGAAACGCAGCCATCGGTCGTCTGCTCGCCATTGCAGGTCTGCGACATCGAGCTGCAGGGTGGCGAAATCGTCCGAGACGTTCTTGTCGGCGACACGGTGCGCTGGAAGGTCGAACCGGCAACATCGGGCGCCACCGGCGGCCAGGCCATCCATCTGATCGTCAAGCCATCGGAACCAGGCCTCGTCACTTCGATGGTGGTGACGACCTCGAGACGCACCTATCATATCCAGCTCAAATCTCATCCGAGCCAGTACATGGCAAGGGTCGGCTTTGAATATCCAGAGGATGTCTCGACAACGCTCGCCGACATCAATTCCCGGTTTGAAGTCGGCGGCATTCCCGGGACGGCGCCGGACAGGCTGAACTTCTCCTATTCGATCAGCGGCAGTGCGCCCTGGAGGCCAGAGCGCGTCTATTCCGACGGCACGAAAACCTACATCCAGTTTTCGAAATCGATCTCGGGGCAGAATGCGCCAGTGCTCTTCATCGTCTCCGGCGGCCAGAATCGCATCGTTAATTACCGGATGAAGGACGACATGATGATCGTCGACTATGCGGTCGACAAGGCGATTCTCGTGTCCGGCGTCGGTTGGCGCCAGCAGAAGATCACCATCCGGCGCGGAGGTTGAGCCATGCGCAAGCTTCTCCTCTTCATCAGCACTGCCGCCCTTCTTGCCGGCTGCAAAACGGCCGAAGATGGATTGACCACCAGTTCCACACCCGTCGCAGTCACCGCCCCGGCCGCCAGTGCGATAGCCGGCGATATGGCAAGCCGGCTCACCGAGCAGATCGGCCCCGCCAGTGCGACGACGCTCAAGATGGACAAGGACTCCTCCGACTTCGCGGCGGCACTCGAATCGGCTCTGAAGGGCTGGGGCTATACCGTCATCACCGACGGCAAGGTTAGCAAGGGCATCAAGCCAGTCGAGCTCGCCTATTCGATCGATCGCGCCGACGGTCAGGTGCTTGCAAGGCTCTCGACGCCATCAGTGGCACTCGGGCGCGCCTATTCGACTTCGGCGGCCGGCGCCACGCCGGCGAGCCCGCTCTCGATCCTGCACCGCAACTGAAGGAGGCTAGAAGTGGTCCAGTCTCTGCACCTCGGCGCCTCTAATCATGCCGACGATCAGCACGGCATGCGCCGCCTCAATCGGCTGCCGATCATCATTGCGATCATCTTCATCGCCCTGTTCGTCGGCGTGGTCGTGATCGGATTGTCATGGCGCGGCTTGGGGTTCAACCGCGGCAACGATATCGACAGCGCATCGAATACACCTGCCACCAACTTCGGCGATCAGCTCAAACGGGGAGTGACCGACGGCATCATTGGCGAACCAGTCGAGCGCGAGCCTTTCCAACCGACGCGTGTCACCGAGCAAACGGTCGAAAAACAGGAGCCCGCCGTCGAGCGCCGGCCGATCGAACCGCAAGATCGACGACCCAGGCTTGAGTCCGAAGAGGAATGGAGGGCCCGGCTGAAGCGCGAACACGACGAACAGTATATCCGCGAGGCCCAACGCCAGCGCATGGCCCGGCTGCAGGCGCGGGCGACCTCTTTGGACTCGCCGCTGAAGGTAGATATTTCCGATGCGGAGAGCGCCGCCAACAATTCAACCGACCCCAACCTGCAAGCGACGACTGCGACGGTCAACAACGCCTCGGATCTCTATGCCGCTGCCATCAAAAACGGCCTCATGGACCAGAACGTCGATCCGGACGCTCAAGCCTCCAAGGAGGATTTCTTCAATCAGGATATCAAGGACCTCGGCTATCTCCCGAACAAGGTCGTTCCCCAGTTTTCGCTTTACGAGCTGAAGCGCGGATCGGTCATTCCCGCAACCCTCATCACGGGTTTGAATTCCGATCTCCCCGGGCGGATCACGGCGCAGGTTAGCCAAAACGTCTACGACAGCGCGACCGGCCATCGTCTCCTCATTCCGCAGGGGGCCAAGCTCTTCGGCCGTTACGACTCCAAGATCTCTTTCGGCCAGGAGCGGGTGCTCGTCGTCTGGACGGACGTGATTTTCCCCAACGGCTCGACGCTTCAAATCGGCGGCATGGCCGGCACGGATGGGGAAGGGTATGGCGGCTTCAAGGATAAGGTTCATCGGCATCTCTGGCGCACCTGGAGTTCGGCGGCGCTTGTGGCGCTGATTGGCACGGGGATCGATATGTCGATGCCGGAAAGCTCGACGCTCGCGACACAAGATACGGCTTCGGATGCAGCCCGACGGAACTTCGCCGAGAGTTTCGGCCGCGTCGCCGAGCAGACGATCTCCAAGAACCTCTATGTGCAGCCGACGATCAATATTCGACCGGGCTATCGTTTCAATGTTCTGGTCGATCAGGACATCATTTTCCCGGCTGCCTACACATCGCGCTGAGCCGCCTGCAGAACGTCGATTTGCGTGTGTATATTTTATGTTGTGCAGCAACCACACATAGGGATATTCTTTCAAGCCGCAGTCGACTTTTAGTTCGGCTAGACTTGAATCGTCTGTCTTTCGCGCGCACCTAAGCGGCCGATCAGGAATTTGACGCATTGCGTCGGTTGCTTGGAGGCCTTCAATTGGATCAGTGGTTTGAGCGCTTGAACGAGCAGGTCGCAATCGCGCATGATGACCCCGCTGTCAGGTCGACACTTCAAAGGTTGACCCATGAAGCGGGCTTCGATGCTTACGCCTATCTCAGTTTCCAAGCCGAAACTCAGACGGCCGTCTCCAACTATCCGGAAGAATGGCAGCAGCGGTATTTCGAGCTTTGCTATGCGTCTATCGATCCCGTCATTCGAACAGCCAGAGATCGCCAGGAAGCCTTTGCCTGGTCGAATATCGTGACCGGCCGGACCAACAAGGAGCGCCGAAAGTTCTTCGGTGAAGCCGCCGAGTTCGGGATCCGCTCGGGAATTACTATTCCCATCAAGACCGGCTTTGGCCGGATGGCGATGTTCACTCTTGCATCGAGCGAAGTGAACTTTGCCGAAGCACAGGCCCTCAATCCGGTCGGCGCCGCAGCGGCCTTCGGTCAGGTGCATTCCCGATTGGAGCTGATGCGGCTGCGCCCCACGCGTCGCAGCAACATCCGCCTGAAAACCGACGAGCTGACCTGCCTGAGATGGTCAGCCGAAGGCAAATCGATGAGAGCCATCGCCATCATCGAAAACACGACCTACGCGAATGTCTGCTTCTTCCTGCGCAAAGCCAAGAGCGCGCTCGGAGCCTCGACCCTTCCGCAGGCGACCGCCTTGGCGAAAGAGTTCGGCTTGATCTGAAGCGGTGTCAGCGATGCGTCGTTTTTGGAATTTCGGGAATGTAGCCGAGGATATCGAGAAGCGTTGAGACGACCGTCTGCTGTGCGTGGACGGCGATCATCGCGGAAATGTACGCTCGTCTGTTACCGGTGAGCGCGGTTTGGTCAGCGTCGGAGTCCAGAAGGGTTTCGAGCCGGACCGCTTCGTCGCGCAAACGACGATGTTTCTCGATTTCTTCAACGACGAACCGCTCGATTTTGTCGGGATTCAGGCCGTTCATCAGGCCGATGAGCGGCCTCAACACCAACTTGTCACCCGAGGCGAGATCTTTGCGTTTCGCGTCCGCTCTATCCACCAACATTCGCCCCTTACGGTCTGTCTCCGCACTGATTGTGAAGACATTCGGAAGCCGAAGCACCCAAATTGCCGACATTCATCGGACACCCCGCGACTAACTAACCAATTTCGTCCTTCTCGCAAAGGGCAGGAGTCATGGCTCGGAGGTGCGTTTACATACTATAGTTGATAAACTTAAAGTGTGTAAACGACGATCTTCCGCGCATGGATATGCGCAAACTGGTCGGCTCGAATTTCGCCCGCCTACGTCGGGAGAAGGGCCTGACGCAGGAGGAAGTCGAGGCTCGATCTGGTTACAGCCAGCAGTACCTCTCGAGTCTCGAGCGCGGCCGACGTAATCCGACCGTCATTACGCTCTATGAGCTGGCTCAAGCCTTGGGAGTGAGCCACGTTGATCTCGTCATGCCCGTCGACGTCGATTGACGATTAAGCAATGAGTTAGTGGAATGAGAAGATAGTCATTCGCTCTGATTTCACGCAATCTCCGCAGGCGGTGGCGCGTTGACTAGCTCCGATACAAATATCGTCAGGGGCACGATGTTTTCGTGCTGACTGGCTGCTTCAAGGGCGTTCATGTACTCGTCTCGTCGTGCCACCGGGATGACCGTCCACGGGGCTCCGCTTTCAGCCAGGAGGGCATTCATCATGAAGCGCGCCGTCCTGCCGTTTCCGTCCGGGAACGGATGGATATAGGTGAATAGGAACGGGGCAAGGATTGCCTTCACGCGCGCATCGGGTTCGCCCGAAATGCTTTCGAAGAGCGCGTCCATTGCGTCGGCGATTGCATGCGGTGGCAAGGGGACGTGCGATGAGCCGCGTAGATAGACATTATGCGAGCGATAGCCAGCCAATTGATGCGCCTCGATGATGCCCGCGGCTACCGACGGGCTAAACATCGCCCGGAACCAATTCTGGTGCCGTGCCTCGAGCAACTCGCCGGTGGGCGCACCATTGAGGATCTTCGCAATGTCCTCGCGAACCTCCTCGAATGCCAGTCTGTATCCTTTGGCGGCAAGTGCGTTCCTGGTTTCATTGTCTCGGGCGTCCGCGTCCGGCTCCCACTTGCCGTCCTGCACCCTCCGTATCAGCTGTTCGGAAACTTCATATCCCTCGATCGAAAGGGAATTCAACGCGTCTGCTACATAGCGCTCGTTGATCTCAGCGATGTAGCCGTCTCGATCGTTGATGCGTACCTGCTCGAAACCAATGTGGCCGAGTGCGTCTTTTCCCATTTTCGCCCAAAGGTTTTTGATGCGCGTGGCGGACGGTGCCTGGGCTCGCCGTGCGTCTAGCGTGATAAGCTCGGCCGCCGGGTCAAAAGGGTCGTCCTCGTGGGGATTGTATCCAGCCGATTCCAGAGCTTTGAGGATCGTATCGGCGTCTTGCGGTCTGCCAAGGTGGCGGAGCGCTCCCGCGATCCGGCCACCGACATGGCTTCGGCCGCCGTCCAGCAGGTATCGCAGGAGCGTGCTTGTCCCACGGATTGAGCCGATAGCAGCGATGACATCAGTCGCGGACACTTTCCAAGATTCGGGCGACAGATTGCAGATCGCCTCCTCGATCGGCATCAGCCTCAGCCGGCCTCTTGTTTCAGCCGGTTCGGCTTCCCGCGTCCGCAGCAGATAAAGCGAAGTGTTGCTTGGCAGGTTCACAAGCTGGTTGTTTGCCTTCGAACTTCTGACAATCGCCTGTGCGGGGATGGAGTAGTTGTCGGTCCAGAGCGCAACGGATGCCTCTGCAGAGAGGCGCCAATCGTTAGGGAAGCGACCATCCAAATATCGTCCGATGAATTCCCAATAGACGGTGCTCCAGGCGGTATCGATTCTGTTGTTGGCGGACGGCCGAGAGTTCACCGCCAGCCACCCTTTCATTATTTCCTCCAGGAAGCCATTGGTCTGCAATCGCTCCCGGTGGACACGGCTGAGCTCTTCCGATTTCACGACTGATCGGGTGCCGTTCTGTGTCACGCCCCTCAGCTCGGCGAGCGATGTCGCGAGCAGTTCGTTGGGTTTCGCCACATGCGCCTCCTGGCGGGCCACTTATTTCCTGCTTCGAGGATGCACTAATTTGGCGCTTTTGACAAACACTAATATTATGCTTGGGATTCACACTAGTTTGTCGAGTCTGGGTCACACTAATTTTCTGCGTCTGACTCACACTATTATTATGTTGCGGAGTCCAGCCCGACCGTTAGCCGAAACTCGTCAGAAGAAGCCTGACGATCTCAATGCTATTTCTCTCCAATGCGAGAAAGATCGATCCGGATACCCGCGTCTTCCACCTTCGATTGAGCAGACGCGGTTGGCTCGACAGATTGATCGGCCGTCGTTGGCGCATCGCGCTGGACGGCACTGCTAGGCTGCTCGGCAACCGCTCCGCCGGGATCTTCTGCCTGAAACACGCTCTCCCCCTCAAACTCGCCCGTTTTCCAGGCGTAAACGGCGTCATCGAATATCTGAGGGAAGACCTCCTCGCTTTTGGGGTTTCCGTACCACTTGGTCACAATTCGCAGGATCTTGGCAAACATCGCCGTCCCCATGCGAAGATTGGCACACGGCTCGACAAGGTTGGGTTTCAGTTCGGCGGAGTCGCTGGCGCCGACTCCAGCCGGAAACTGTGTCAGTCCAACCCGAACGACCGCATGTCCGACATTCTGCCGAATGATCTCCATAGCCTCGTCCGCTGTTTTCGGCTTCGGAACGAGGATCAGACTCCCGCCCGATTTCACCGTGATGGCGAGCGGGTCGGGAGACCCGACAGCGTTGACGAATCGCTCGACGATCGCCGGCTTCAGGGAATGATCAGCGCATTCTTTGATCAGGGCAGCGTCCAGCATGACGTCTCCTCGGGTTTCAGGTGTTGAAGGAAAGAACGATCGGTTTTGCGAAGAGCTTTGCCCAGGCGGTTGCGCTCGCCCGCTGGATCGCGACGATCGATGTCCCACTGGTCCACCATCCATTTCCGACGGCAACGATTAGATCCGGGTCGGAGAGCATCGACTGTAGCACCGGCCAAATGACGAGCTGCTCGTAGCAAATCAATGGCGCAACCTTGTGATTACTGACGGCCGCCGTCGGATTGGCGAAGAAATGCGCACGGGCGCCACCGGTCTCACGACGCCAAGACCGCCATGGCTGCCACATCGAGCCCGGAACCGGCATCCGCTCGCGATAGAGGATCTCGCTGCCGGCGGCGGACAGGACGACGAGCACATTGTCATACCCGTCAGCATCGACGACGGCGGCGCCGGCGACCACGGAAGCATCCGTGCGCCAAAGGGCTCCGATCCAAAGCCGTTCGACCGTCGGCGTCCAGAAGCCCAGTGCGCTCTCGGGCAGCACGATCGTTTGGCCAGTTCCACGATCCTTCACCGTGGCAATCAGATCACGGTGGCGCTGCATGCTGGTGTCCCGACCCAGCGATGACCCCATTTGCAGATCGACGCCCCGCCAGCCCTCAGGTAGTTTCGGATCGGTCCAGAAGGCGGCGGACCAGAGCCAAAAGCCTGCGAAGGCGATTGCAACAGCCGGCCACATGCGGGTTACGAGGCCCATGAGGCCGGCTGTGATCGCCGCCAATCCCCACCATCCCCATCCAGGAAATAGGACGCCGGCACCCGTCACAGGATGTGCCCAGCCGGTGACGCCAAACGGCGGAACAGCCATGAGCGCGGCCGCCACGAAATAGCGCAACGGGCGAGTACCGGAGCCCTTCGTCCAGAGCAGCGCATGTACGCCAACGAAACTCGCTGACGCACACAGCCATAGCAGCAGACCCGGCCAGAGGTCCGAGGAATAAAAGGTGGCCACACCCTGCGGCAGACCTCGTGAAGCCGCCAGGAAATACCCGGCCGAGACGAGCGCCGCGACCGATCTCGTTTGCGCTCGCGCCCAAAGAATTGGGAACGTCAGTGCCACCGGAAGCAGCAGGACATGACCACTCCATCCGACCGTCCCGGCAAAGATGGCAGCGGCGATCAGCAGCGCTGGTTGGAAGTGATCACGGCGCATAGGTCAGCACCTGTTGCGCCAGGCCGAGGACGCCGGAAGCAGGGACAGGACCGAAATACCGCGAGTCATAGGACCCTGGGAATGACGAGTGCAGGAAGACGCTACCTGCCGGCACGATCCCCCCTCCGAACGGCGTCAACGACCGTCCCTCTCCGTCCCGGTCTGCAAGCTTCGATCGAGCAACGTCACGCCCGTCAACGCGAACGCTTACTGCGACCTCGACCCGCTGTCCGGCGACGGCAATCACCGTCTTGATCAGTGGCGCAACGCCGCCTGGGCAAAGGCCGGAGCGTAGATACCCGCGACTGCGCGCCTCCTGCATGGCTGCCGTTCGAGGCGGACAGATGAAGACGAGATCGCCGACATCGGCTGCGCGATCGAACTTAACGATACGCCAGAGACCGAGCGGTTCGCTCGGTGTTAGATTGATCCGATAGCCGCCGAACCAAGCGACCAAGATCGCACCGAGATGCACCGCCGCGGTTGTCGCAAAGACAACGCCCAGCCGCTTACCTGATCGCCTCATTCTTATTGCTTCAACGAGAGGGATGTTCATTTCAGCGACATCCCCTGACCCTTGGCCTGGCGCATCGTCTCAGCTTGTTTGACGGCCTCGACTGTCCGCTCATGGGCACCGAGCTTCTGCACTGCGCGCATCAGGCTCCAGGCCGACTGGACCTCCACCTTCTGAGCGGGGCTCATGCCGGCTGTGATCGTCTTGAAGGTCTCGCCATTCGTGTCCTTGGCGGCCAAAGGCAGGAACGTCCGCTCGCCGAAACGCTCGGCGACCGCTTTGGCAAATCCCTCCAGTTCCGCTTTCACCATCTTATCGGCAAGCGCGAACTCGAGTGCTGCGGGAAGGTCATTGCGGTCGATGGCGTCACGCACGCGCTCGAGCGTCTGGCGCGCATTCGGCGACAGCGCCGGAATGTCTATCGCGACCTTGCGGCGGACCGCCACTTCCTCCGCCTGATACCGCTGTTCAGCTTGGCTGCGCTGGCGCATGTAGTCGCCGAGACCTTGAGCAAGAGCGGGAATGTTGCGCTCCGCCCTTTCGCGATCCTGCTTGTCGGCTCGGCTCGCGAGCAAACCGGATTTGCCCTTGAGTGCGCCGAAACTTTCTGGCTGGCCGGCGATCTTAGCGAGCGTCGATTGCGCGACGGTCTCATCCTTCACCATGGCGTCGACATTGACAGTCTTGAAGGCGGCTTCCGGCTGCGCGTAGACAAGATGGAAGCGGGACGAGACGTCTTCCCATTGCTTCTTCAGACCGGGATCGGATTCGAGCTTGTCGGCGACCGCCTGCTCGATCGTTTTCGGGAATGTCGAGATACGGGCAACCATCGGCCTGGTCTCCTTGCTGCTTTGCGAGTGGGTTGGTTTGGTGCTCGCACCGAAGCCGAGTTTGGCGCTGATGGAGAGGAGCCGGTGGGCAAGGTCGGCCAATTTCTGTTTCTGGCGGATCGTCCATTCGAGCCGGTCGCGGGCAACCGTTCGGGCGACGTTGACGATATGCAGGCCGCGGGCCTCGGCGAAACGGAGGGCCTGTCGATAGAAGGTGGCCTTCTCGTAATCGAGCGTGGTCTCCTTGGCATTCCTTCGCGACAGGATCTTGATCAGGCCGCCGGCGAACGCGAAGGATCGGGTGCCATAATAGACGCGGAGATCCTCGCGATGACGGGTCATCGCCACATAGGTCAGATGCCGATCAAGGGAGAGGGAAGCGAGGACCTTGACCCGATCGACGGTGGCGCCCTGACTCTTATGGATCGTGGTGGCATAGCCATGGTCGAGATTGCTGTAGAACCGCTGTTCGACGGTGACCTGACGGCGATGCTCGCCTTCGCCGATCTCTGCGACAATGCGGTTTTGCGCGGCTTCGACGACCTTGCCGAGCATGCCGTTCTTGACGCCGAGCGAGCCCTCATTCTTCAGGAAAACGATGTGGTCGCCGGGCGCGAAGTTGCGATGTCCGTCCTCTGTCCGGAACGCAAATCCTTCGCCGAGGATTCCACGCTCGACGAGCTCAGCCCGCGCCATGTCGTTGAGCATGCGCACATCACGCCGGAGATGGGCGAGGATCAATGTCGTCTTGCTCGGATCGTAGTCGCGGTTCCATTCGGCGATGAGGGTATCGACGGCCTCGTCCTTCAGCCTCAAATCGATCATTCGACCTTGCGCGGTATAGGCATCGACTGCCTTGCGGATGTTGCCGCGAGCGAGATCGAGCGAAGCGTCGCGCATCCATTGCTCATGCTGACGATAGATGGTTTCGAGTTCGGCATAGCCAATGCGATCGGCAATCGCGCGGAACGCGGCGCCGGCGTCGATCGGCTGAAGCTGTTCCGGGTCGCCGACCAGGACGAGCTTGGCGCCGGCCTTGGTTACGGTCTCGACCAAGCGCGCCATCTGCCGCGACGACACCATGCCGGCTTCGTCGAGAACGAAGATAGTCTTTGCGTCGAGCTGGTTTCGGCCTCCGCTCCAGCGAAGCTCCCAGGACGAAAGCGTGCGGGAGGCGATCCCCGCTTCTTTCTCCAGACCTTCGGCAGCCTTGCCGGCGAGCGCGCCACCGACGACACGGTATCCGGCGGATTCCCAAGCCTCACGCGCAGCTTTCATCATGGTGGTCTTGCCGGCGCCGGCGCGGCCGATGACGGCCGCAATCCCCTCGGGTCCCGCAACATGCGCGATCGCGGTCCTCTGCTCCTCCGACAAGCGCGAATGGCGCGCAAACGTCGCCTCGATCACCGCTTCTCGAACGCCATGCGAAGATCGCCCCGCGAGCCAGATCGCGCGGTTGGCCATCTCCGCTTCGAGCCGGATCAGCTCGCGCGTCGTGTATTTGGCCGGCACACGGGTTCCGGTCGCAAATGCGATCCGCTCACGCTCGAGGCGGAGCGCGTCGGGGCTCTGCAGAACGCGAACCATCAGGCTTTGGAACAGGGCGGCATCATCGATGTAACGATGCAGGATCTTGGCAACGTCCCGCTCATCGAAGACGCTCTTCTCCCGCGTGATCAGGTCGAGGACGATCTCCGGCCGGCGCTGGATGCGACGCGCGTTCTCGCTCCGCCGTGCCTCCTGCAGCTCAATCCGTTCGAGCTTTGGTGATCCTGCAGACGACTGCGTCTTCGCCTGTTCCGCCTTCCGGTCGATGGCTGTCGCACCGACACCGATATGGATGGTCGGCTCCACGTCGATGCCCTGCTTTTCGAAGGACCGACCGTCGATGCGGATATCGAGACCAGCCATTGCCAGATGCCGGTTCTGGCAGGCGAACCAGCCGTCGCGCAAGGCGTTGAAGTCATCGGGACTTCCGGCCCAAAGCTCGTAGACGATCTTGCCGGCATCGTTGCGGAGCGGATTGCCGTCCGCCCCGAGGACCGCGACCTTCTTCGCGCCGAACCCATCCTCCGTGAGTGGCCGCAAGGTCGTCATCATGTGGACATGCGGGTTGCCCGGCGCGTCATGATAAACCCAGTCCGCTATCATGCCCTTGGCGGTGATGTGCCGTTCGACGAAGTCTCGGACCAGCGCGATGTTCTGATCGGCGGTCAGTTCGATCGGCAGGGCAATGGTAAAGTCCTTGGCGAGCTGGGCATCGGAGCGCTTCTCGAAATCCTCGACCTTGTTCCAGAACGCTTCCGACGCGCCGGACACCGAGCGATCAATCATCGAGCGCAGCCACTCCGGTGTGTCGGGAGGAATCACGAACTCTTCGTGCAGGAGGCCCTGCTTGCGGGTGTAGTCGATGGTCCGCGCCTCCCGCTCATACTCCATCTTGGCGCAGTGCCGGTAGGCCGCCGACAGCACAGCGCTGCGGCCGGAGCCGCGGGCGACGACGCTGACGGAGAAATGAGGGACGGCCACAGCGAAATTCTTTCCCGATTGCGAACGAAACCAACGCGTTCGTCGGAAGCCGCCCCGCCAGGGGACAAAATCAGAGCGTCGCATCAGCGACGTATAATTGCGCCCTTGGAAGCCGCTCCTTCGGAACGGCCGGGATCATGCTCAAAGGCGTTGGCTGCGCCAACTCGCATTTCTGTTAGTAGATCGGCACGCCGATCTCATGGAATCTCATGCCGTTCAAAACGTGAAACGGCATGAAAGGACGACCGGGAATGAAGAAGCCTTCCTCCAAGATTCGCGACGAAATCGCCAGACTGCAGGAACAGCTCAAGGCCGCGGAAACGCGGGAAGCCGAGCGGATCGGCCGGATCGCGCTCAAGGCAGGCATTGGCGAAATCGAGATCGAGGAAGCCGTGCTCCAGGCGGCCTTCGAGGATCTGGCGAAACGGTTTCGCGGAGGTCAAGGTCTTCCAATGGGAGGGAAGAAGGGCAACGCAGACGCCAGCGCCGGCGCATCGACCGCGACGGTCCCGCCTGGCGCGGCTGAGAGCGGCAATGGCGAGGCTTGAGCGGATGGCGAGGACGACGACATCCGAAGCCCGCAAGAAGGACACGCGCGAGAAGATCGAACTCGGCGGCCTGATCGTCAAAGCGGGTTTGCGATACGAGAAGCGCGCGCTTCTGCTCGGGGCGCTGGTCGAGCTCAGTTCACGACTGAGGGCGGACGAGGCCGAGCGGGCGAGGCTGATCGCGATCGGCGCCGAGGCCTTCAGTGATGACGGCGAATAGAATTGCTCTAGTCGTCGCCCCGGTCGCACTGATGATGCTCGCCGCCATCGGTATGACCGGAATCGAGCAATGGCTGTCGGCCTTCGGCAGGACGGAGGCCGCGAGGCTGTCTTTGGGCCGGGCGGGCATCGCCGCGCCCTATGTCACCGCCTCGGCCATCGGCGTGATCTTCCTGTTCGCGAGCGCTGGTGCGACGAGCATCAAGTTCGCAGGTTGGGGCGCCGCCGTGGGAAGCATCGCCACAATTCTGATCGCGGTGACGCGCGAGACGATACGTCTTGCCACTTTCGCCAGTCAGCTGCCGACAGGCAGATCCATCGCCTCATATCTCGACCCTGCGACGATGATCGGCGCGGCAACGGCTCTTATGGCCGGATGCTTCGCGCTGCGCGTGGCAATGATCGGCAACGCCGCCTTCGCGCGCGCCGAGCCGAGACGCGTCCGAGGACAAAGGGCGCTCCATGGTGAGGCCGACTGGATGAAGATGCAGGACGCAGCAAAGCTCTTTGCTGATACCGGCGGCATCGTCATCGGCGAGCGCTACCGGGTCGACAAGGACAGCACGGCAGCCCGCTCTTTTCGTGTCGATGATCACGAGACCTGGGGCGCCGGCGGCAAGTCGCCGCTGCTCTGCTTCGACGGTTCCTTCGGATCGTCGCATGGGATTGTGTTCGCGGGTTCCGGGGGGTTCAAGACGACGTCGGTGACGATCCCGACAGCCCTCAAATGGGGCGGTGGCCTTGTCGTGCTGGACCCTTCGAACGAGGTGGCGCCGATGGTGCTCAAGCAGCGCAAAGGTGCTGCGCGCTTCATCCGCATTCTCGATCCGAAGGAGCCGGAAACGGGATTCAATGCGCTCGACTGGATCGGTCGCTTCGGCGGAACCAGGGAGGAGGATATCGCCTCCGTCGCATCGTGGATCATGAGCGACAGCGGCGGCGCGCGCGGTGTCCGCGACGACTTCTTCCGCGCATCGGCGCTGCAGTTGTTGACCGCCCTGATCTCAGACGTCTGCCTGTCCGGCCACACCGACCAGGAAAACCAGACCTTGCGTCAGGTTCGTTCCTATCTGGCGGAACCGGAGCCGAAACTGCGCGAGCGACTGCAGGAGATTTACGACAATTCGAACTCGGACTTTGTGAAGGAAAACGTCGCCGCCTTCGTCAACATGACGCCGGAAACCTTCTCAGGCGTTTACGCGAACGCGGTCAAGGAAACGCACTGGCTGTCCTACACCAACTATGCCGCACTCGTATCCGGTTCGACCTTCTCGACCGACGCACTTGCGGACGGCAAGACCGATGTGTTCATCAACATCGACCTGAAAACGCTGGAGACGCATTCGGGCCTGGCGCGGGTGATCATCGGCTCGTTCCTCAACGCAATCTATAATCGCGACGGCGCGGTGAAGGGTAGGACGCTTTTCCTCCTCGACGAGGTGGCACGCCTCGGCTACATGCGGATTCTGGAGACCGCGCGCGATGCCGGCCGCAAGTACGGCATCACGCTCACCATGATCTACCAGTCGATCGGCCAGATGCGCGAAACCTATGGCGGCCGCGATGCGGCGAGCAAATGGTTCGAGAGCGCGAGCTGGATATCCTTCGCCGCGATCAACGATTCGGACACGGCCGATTACATCTCGAAGCGCTGCGGCATGACGACCGTCGAGATAGATCAGGTCAGCCGCAGTTCCCAATCCAGGGGATCGTCACGAACCCGATCGAAGCAGCTTGCAGCCAGACCGTTGATTCAGGCGCATGAAGTCCTGCGGATGCGCGCCGACGAGCAGATCGTATTCACGGCCGGCAACGAGCCGCTTCGATGCGGCCGAGCGATCTGGTTCCGGCGGGATGACATGAAGGCTTGCGTCGGCACGAACCGGTTTCACAAGAACGGAAAAAACGCTTGACGCTTGACGGATTCAGCCGCCGCGCAGTGCAACGAGCAAGGCTGATCCAGCAAAATGAAGAGTATCGGAGAAATCAGCATAGCGACCGCCCAACGGGCGGGATTTCGGGAATTCTCGTCGTGCGAGGGCGGGAGACAGCGCAGCCGCAGGAGCCTCAACATAGTGGCCCGAAGGGGAGGCGGGACCGACTGCGCCCCGCACCTCGCACACCGCTTGATCGTCCGCACTGCTGGCCGCAGCCGCGGGGCTTTCCATAAACGCAACAGAAACCTGGGCTGACGTAGGTTGAGGCAGATCGAAGAGGAACGGACAGTGGCGAAATCGAATGTGGTTCCGTTTCGACGGAAGCCGAAGTCCGGCGGCAGGCATGATCAAAAGCGCACACAGCGAATGTCGCCGCGATGGGGACGGAGCGGCCTGCGCAAACCCATGACTGCGATCCTCTGGAGTATCATTATTGCTGTCGGCGGCTGGCTTGCCTATGGTGGCGTCGGCACGCTCTCCGGTCTCACCACGCTGGCGAAGACACAACGAGCAGATTCATTGTCGGCGTCATTTTCGTTCTGCGGCAGCGATCGGCATGTGAACTGCGTCGTCGACGGCGATACGTTCTGGTTTCAGGGCGAGAAAATCCGCATCGCGGACATCGATACGCCGGAGCTCAGCCCACCACGCTGCGAGGCGGAAAGAATTAAAGGCGAGGCTGCGAAAGCGCGCCTTCTGGCACTTCTGAATGCCGGCACCTTCTCGCTGTCGGCCGGCTTGCGCGACGAGGACAAATACGGCCGCAAGCTCCGAACCGTTACGCGGTCCGGGCGCTCGCTCGGAGAAACGCTCATCGACGAGAAGCTCGCAAGGCGCTGGGACGGTGGGAGACACCCATGGTGTGACTGAGACCGCGAGAGGATCGTCACCGAATGGCCGAAACCGCCAAGTGGGTTCGGGGAGCGTGAGCGAGTAGAGCCGTACGCCGAAGGCGTCTTGTCCAAGAGCGTAGGCGCGCGAAAGAATGACCCAGCATCAAAGGCCGTTAGACCGGGCCTCACGCCGAAGGCGTCTCGCCCATCCCTCCACGACTTTTCCTATCATCAGCGGTATGAATCGATCCCTGACGACTGATTCATAAGTGTCGTTGGACGCGATCGCCGCGATCGGCGATCGTTCTCTCATGATCGCCCAACCCTACCACCTCTATGTCGAACGCTCCGATGCTTCGAGGAACATGGCCCGCTACTATGTCATGTCGATCGAGCCGAACTTGTTCGGCGACATCTGCCTACTTCGGAAATGGGGCCGCATCGGAACCAAGGGACAGATGATGGTCCATCATTTTGGCCGGGAAGAGGAGGCGGTCCGATTGTTCCTGGATCTGCTCCGGCAGAAACGAAAGCGCGGCTATCGGCCGCGTCCCTCGATGTCGATGTGAAAAGGCCCGCCGAAGTGGGCCAGGAAAACTTTCATCGGCGTCGGTTCCAGTCCGTCTCGAAGGTCACCTCGATCTCGACGAAGAATGGGATCTTGATGGCAAGTTTCAAGCCGAGCTTTCCCTTGCGGAAGAAGTGGCTGATCACTTTGCCGAGGGTGCGGAGCCGGCGGCCGGTGGCGGCGAGGAATTGAGCGAGCTGTTGCATGATGGATCTCCTTTTCGATTGCGGTTATCGCGGGGATAGAGCTCAGACCGGAAAGGAGGGACGCACGCGAGGGCCGGAACGGAGTGGAGGACCTGGCACCACCTGAATTTTGGTGCGCGAGGAGCCGCGGCGCGGCCGGGAAAATTCTGGCGGCGCCAGGTTGCGTCGTGGCGAACGGGCTGCAACATCCCCAATGAGAGATGACGGCAGCGTCGAAAAGGGAGCCGCAACAGATCGCTATCGCAGCGACCAGTAAATGACTCGCCCTGGCCCGTCGGTCAGGCCGATCCGTCAATGCTGAGCGCAAAACGCTTCCGCCCGAGGCTGCGCCGAGGATCCTGATCAGGATCCTCCGCATCGTGGGCGGCCGGCACGTGCCGCTTGAACGGGGATGCCTGTTTCCCGTGCGATATCCTTGATGATCGACGCCAGCGCGCCGAGCTCATGCTCTGCCAACGACACCATCTCGGGATAGTCGATATGCACCCCGGTGGAATCCGCTGCCAAAGCCGTTATCCAATTACCGCCGTTGACGCGGTATTCGTGCGTGTCGAAATCGATTTCGAGCTCGTCGAAAAGATTGATAGTGAAGCGCCGGAACATCTCAGCCTCGCCCCCCAACCTATATTCGGCAAATTCGTCGTCTCCGACGAGAAGGCTGCGTTCCAATTCCATGAGGATGTGAATCCGATCGATTGCCGCCTCTAGCCCCTCGATCAGGCGATCGTGCAGTTCTCGCAAGAAATCGCTGTCACAGCCAAAGCGGCTTGCCAAGACGACGAGCCGGAAGCCAGCAAGCTTAGTGTAGAGCATGAGGTTCTCATCGGTTGTCATAGTGTGATCTCCTTCATCTTGATGACGGGGATCGGCCACTCTGTGGCAAAGAGGAGTCAGGGGACCGCGGAACGCGGCTCGCAAGCGGGGGAACCGATTTTTCCAGAGCGCAGTGAAACGCAGCGACGGAAAAATTGGGGGAGACCGCGCCGTCCTTGACGCCGGAGTGCGACCTGAAAGTCGCATGAATCTCTGTTTCGAGAGGAGAACACGTGATGTGAACTTTACGAAACCGACCGTTCCATCGGTCGTTCCCTACCCGAACATGCGAAGTTGGC